>JBFYOR010000166.1:0-29557 GCA_041303695.1 Mycobacterium sp.
GCTTGAGGTCCCGGAGCTTGAGGTCCCGGAGCTTGGGGTCCCGGAGGTCGAAGCGGCCCCCGGCCCCGAGCCCGAGGCATCCGAGCAAGAAGCCGCCGAGCCCGAAGCGTCTACCGAAAGCTAACTGCTCTCGGCGGCGGCCTTGATCCGGGCCAGCGACAGGTTCATCCCCTCGACGAGTTCCTGCTCGAAGCTGTCCACCCCGCCCAGTGCCGCCTTGGTCACCGCGGTCGATACCGCCGTCACACCGTTCTCGGCATGCCGGGACTCGGTGACCCGCGTCCCGGTGGCGGTCGGCTCCAACTCGTAGGTCCACACGGAGTGGTTGATATCGACCCGGAAGGCCAGCTTGCGCTCCGGAATGACCTCGGTGATGGTCGAGGTGGTCGGCCAGAACAGCAATCCGCGCCGGTTCAGGTTCAGGGTGCGGGTGCCCGGCCGCACCGGTCCGAGTGCCTTCATCTTGCGGCACTGCGGGCTCCACTGCGGCATCCGGTTCAGATCCGAGATCAGCCCCCAGACCTTGCCGACGGGCGCGTTGATCTCGATCTCTGCCTTCAGAATTGGCGCTGCCATGGTTCTCCTTCGATCACTGGTGCTTGCTCTGTTCCAACCCGGTCTGCGCGCCCCGCGCACCGCGCCGGGCCGCCGCGCGCTGCCAGAGGAACAGCGACGCGCCGAAGACGCTCACGCCCAGACCGGCGACGGTGATCGGACGCCAACTCTGCAGCGCCGGAACGATGAAGGCGCCCAGGGCGGCGATTGCCCACAGCAGTGTCCCGGCGCCGATCACAGGCCGCGGATCCAGCAGTGCGGCCGGCAACTCCGGCGGGGCCTGTTCGGGGGAGGACATCGCCTTCACCGTAACCGACTGGTCGAGCGCGTACGTTAGCGGCCATGGCGGCGGTCATCGACATCACCGACCCCGCTGACCCGCGGGTGGACGACTTCCGCGACCTCAACAGCGTCGACCGCCGGCCGGACCTGCCGACCGGCAGGGGACTGGTGATCGCTGAGGGCGTCCTGGTGGCCCAGCGCATGCTCGCCTCCCGGTTTCGCCCGCACGCCCTACTGGGCACCGACCGCCGGCTGACGGAACTGGCCGGGTATCTGGAGGCCGCCGAGCTGACCTTCTACCGGGCCACGGCCGAGGTGATGGCGCAGGTGGTGGGCTTTCACCTCAACCGCGGGGTGCTGGCCGCCGCCCGCCGTCCGGCCGAACTCACCGTCGCCGGGGTGCTCGCCGGGGCCCGGACTGTCGCGGTGCTGGAAGGGGTCAACGACCACGAGAACCTCGGCTCGGTGTTCCGCAATGCCGCCGGTCTCGGTGTCGACGCCGTGGTGTTCGGCGCCGGGTGCGCCGATCCGCTCTACCGGCGTGCGGTCCGGGTGTCGATGGGCCATGCGCTGCTGGTGCCGTTCGCCCGCGTGCAAAACTGGCCCGCAGATCTAAAACTGCTGCGCGACAACGGGTTCCGGCTGTTGGCGATGACTCCCGATCCGCAGGCCGGCGCGCTGGCCGACGTGATGGACGCACTGGGGGCGGATAAGGTCGCGATCCTGGTGGGCGCGGAGGGGCCCGGCCTGACCGAGACGGTGATGCGGGCCAGTGATGTCCGTGTCCGGGTTCCGATGTCGCGTGGAACGGACTCGCTCAACGTCGCCACCGCGGCGGCACTGGCGTTCTATGAGCGGGCCCGGCAGAGCAGTGGCACCGGGCCGATAGCCTGATCCGGTGTCTGATGACTCGACGCCGTGGGGAACCGGTCTCGCGGTGGCTGCCTTCGTGGCGGCATTGACCGCTACGGCGATCATCGTGCTCAGCCTCGGGATGACCCGCGTGCATCCGATGGTGTCGGTCGGGTTGAATCTGGTCGCGGTCGGCGGCCTGGCACCCACGCTGTGGGACTGGCGCTCGCGGCCAGTCCGGCGCTGGTTCGTACTCGGGGCCGCCGTCGGCATAGCCGTCGGCTGGGTGGCGATGTTGGGGCTGCTGCTCCGTTAGCGTTCGCCGCTGGTGCGCACGCCCAGCAGGACGTCCTCCCAGGCGGGAACCTCGGCCTTGCGCTTGCTCCGCTTCACCGGCGCGGTCTGGTCGGTGGCCGTGGCGGTCGGCGTGACCGCAACCTTCGCCGCGACCTCTTCGAATTCGAGCTGGGCCAGCGGAGCCACCTGCCGCAGCGGTCGTTCGAACTCCGGGTCGATCAACTCACTGGCGGCCTCGTCGATGGCAGTGACGGTGCCGCCGTGCGCGCCCGGGGTGAACCGGAAATGCGCGTAGTTCTCCGAGAGGCCGGCCGGCCAGCACATCCGGACGGTCCAGCGGCCGTCGTCGGTGCGCCAAGCGTCCCAGTTGGTGGACTCGGAACTCAGCCCGCGCTCGGACAACGCCGAAGTGATGGTCTCCAGCAGGGTCTCCACCGCGGGCCCGTCGGCCAGCACCGGATGGGCGGCGGTGGCCAACTCCGCGGCGCGCTGACGTTCGAGCAGCACCGGGTGCGCGAAGCGCTCGATCTTGGAGAGGTCCATACCGGAGGACTCGGCGACCTCCTGAACCGATGCGCCGGCCCGGATTCGGGACTGGATGTCTCTGGGTCGCAGCACGCCTTTGACCTCATTGTCTCGTTTGTTCTGGACCAACCCGGCGCGGTCGCCGCGCACCGCGGCGCGCAACCTGTCGTCGACCCGGATCAGGAACTTGTCGGCTGGGTCGCCACCTTCGCAGATGACGTGCTTACCGTCGACATCGAGCCCAATGAGAGAAAGTTCCCGCATGTCGACCTCCTTTGAACGGACTCTAACTCAGCCCGGGAAAAGATAACGAACAGGACACGCCCGGTCGTCGGAGGCGATCAGAGGCGGTCGACGACCCAGTCGACACAGTGTGTCAGCGCGGTGACGTCATCGGGCTCGATTGCCGGGAACATCGCGACCCGAAGCTGGTTGCGGCCCAGTTTGCGGTACGGCTCGGTATCGACGATGCCGTTGGCCCGCAGGACGGTCGCCACGGCGGCCGCATCGACGTCGTCGCTGAAGTCGATGGTGCCCACCACCGCCGACCGCAGGGTTGGGTCGGTGACGAACGGGGTGGCGAACTCGGAGGCCTCGGCCCAGGAGTACAGCCGTGACGACGAGTCGGCGGTGCGGTTGACCGCCCAGTCCAGTCCGCCGTTGGCCAGCATCCAGTCGACCTGCTCGGCCATCAGCGCCAGGGTGCCGATTGCCGGGGTGTTGTAGGTCTGATTCTTGAGACTGTTGTCCACGGCGATCGGCAGCGACAGGAAGTCCGGCACCCAGCGGCCGGACGCGGCGATCGACTCGACCCGGGCCAGTGCGGCCGGCGAGAGGATGGCCAGCCACAGGCCGCCGTCGCTGGCGAAGTTCTTCTGCGGCGCGAAGTAGTAGGCGTCGCACTCGGTGATGTCCACCGGCAGGCCGCCGGCGCCGGAGGTGGCGTCGATCAGGACCAGTGCGTCACCGCAGCCCTCGGGCCGGCGGACACCGAGTGCGACACCGGTCGAGGTCTCGTTGTGCGCCCAGGCGATGGCGTCCACCGACGGATCGGATCGCGGGGCGGGCGCGCTGCCGGCGTCGGCCTTGACCACGATCGGCTCCCCGACGAACGGGTTGGCGGCCACCGCGGAGGCGAACTTCGCGCTGAACTCCCCGAAGGTCAGGTGCAGGGACTTCGTGTCGATCAGGCCGAAGGCGGCGGCGTCCCAGAACGCCGTGGCCCCGCCGTTGCCGAGGATGACCTCATAGCCGTCGGGAACGCTGAACAACTCGCGCAGTCCGGTGCGCACCCGGCCCACCAGGTTCTTCACCGGGGCCTGCCGGTGCGAGGTGCCGAACAGCGCGGCCGCGGTGGTGCTCAACGCCGCCAACTGCTCGGGTCGGACCTTCGACGGGCCGCATCCGAAGCGGCCATCGGCCGGCTTGAGGTCGGCGGGAATCGTGAGCTGGGCGGGGTCAGCCATGCCCCAAGCCTAGGATCCGCGAGCCCCACAGCAGAAATCGAGCTGGTCAGCAAACACCCGCAGCAGCTATGGACAGTATCCGATACCTCCGGTACCGTTTTGCCCATAAGTGCCGCTAGGTGACCCTCAGGGGAGGTTGTTCATGGCGAGGACCCGCATGGTCAGGCGATGGCGCCGCAACATGGAGGTTCGTGATGACACCGCCTACGTCGACATGCTGACCACGCTGTCGGAGGGTTCGGTGCGGCGGAACTTCAATCCCTACACCGATATCGACTGGGATGCTCCGGAGTTTGCCGTCACCCCCGACGACGAGCGCTGGATCCTGCCGGTGTCCGACCCGCTCGGCCGCCATCCGTGGTACCGCGAACAGCCGGTCGCCGCGCAGATCGCGATCGGCCAGTGGCGGCAGGCCAATGTCGCCAAGGTCGGACTGCAGTTCGAGTCGATCCTGATTCGCGGCCTGATGAACTACTCGTTCTGGGTGCCCAACGGCTCGCCGGAGTATCGCTACTGCCTGCACGAGGCCATCGAAGAGGGCAACCACACCTTGATGTTTCAGGAGATGGTCAACCGCATCGGCGTCGATGTGCCGGGCATGCCGCGGTTGCTGCGCTGGCTCTCGCCGCTGATCCCACTGGTACCCGGCCCGCTGCCGATCCCGTTCTTCTTCGGTGTGCTCGCCGGTGAGGAACCCATCGACCACACCCAGAAGGCGGTGCTGCGCGAGGGTGGTGACGGCGGCGCGCTGCACCCCATCATGGAGAAGGTGATGGCCATCCACGTGGCCGAGGAGGCCCGGCACATCTCGTTTGCCCATGAGTACCTGCGCAAGCGGGTGCCGCGTCTGCGCCGCGGCCAGCGGTTCTGGCTGTCGCTGCATGTGCCGATCATCATGCGGGTGCTCTGTCAGGCCATCCTGGTGCCGCCGCGCAGCTTTTTCCGGGAGTTCGGCATCCCGCGCGAGATCCGCAAAGAGTTGTTCTTCCGCTCCCCGGAGTCGCGCAAGATGCTCCAGGACGTGTTCGGTGACGTGCGGATGCTGTGCTACGACACCGGCATGATGAGTCCTCCGGCAAAGCTGGTCTGGCGGTTGTGCAAGATCGGCGGCCCGCCCAGCCGGTTCCGCAGCGAGCCGCAGCGCGGGCACGTCGCCACCGCGGCCTGATCCGGCGCCCTCGCACGGTCCATGCCTCACGTCATCACGCAGTCATGCTGTAGCGACGGCTCGTGCGTGTACTCCTGCCCGGTGAACTGCATTCACCCCAGCCCGGACGAGCCGGAGTTCGCTACCGCCGAGATGCTCTACCTCGACCCGGCCGCCTGTGTGGACTGCGGTGCCTGCGTGAGTGCCTGTCCGGTCGGGGCGATCCGCCACGACAGCCGGCTGACGCCAGGTCAACTGCCGTTCATCGCCGTCAACGCCGGCCACTATCCGGCCCGACCCGCCGGGGTGAAGCTGCCCCCCACCTCCAGGCTGGCTCCCGTACTGCCCGCGCCACGGCTGCAACGCCGCGGGCTGACCGTGGCGATCGTCGGCTCCGGGCCGGCCGGGATGTACGCCGCCGATGAACTGCTCACCCAGGCGGGCGTGCGGGTCAACGTGTTCGACAAGCTGCCCACGCCCTACGGCCTGGCGCGGGCCGGGGTGGCACCGGACCACCCACGCACCAAGGCCATCACCGGGTTGTTCGACCGGATCAGCAACGGCCGGGGCTTCTCCTACTATCTCAATGTCGAAGTGGGAGAACATGTCTCGCACCGTGAGCTGCTGGAGCACCACCACGCGGTGCTGTACGCGGTCGGCGCCCCCGGCGACCGCGCCCTGGACGTCGACGGGATAGGGCTGGCCGGCACCGCAAGCGCCACCGAGCTGGTCGCCTGGATCAACGGTCACCCTCAGTTCGCCACACTCCCGGTCGACCTCAGCGGGCAGCGGGTGGTGGTCATCGGGAACGGCAATGTCGCTCTCGACGTGGCACGGTTGCTGACCGTCGATCCGGACAGCCTTGCCGCAACCGATATCTCGGACACCGCGCTGCAGGTGCTGCGCCGCTCGTCGGTGCAGGAGGTGGTGGTGGCGGCCCGGCGCGATCCGGCCGATTCCGCGTTCACCCTGCCGGAGTTGATCGGGCTCACGGCCACCGCTGAGGTCGTGCTCGACGCCGAGGACCACCTGCTGGTCCGCCGCGACCTCGACACCGTCGGTGACGCCGGTACCCGCGCGAAGCTGGAGATCCTGGCCGGACTGCCCGATGCCGCCGGCCCCATCGGCCGCCCGCGCATCCGGCTGGCCTACCGGCTGACCCCGCGGCGCATCCTCGGGAGCGACCGGGCGCACGGCGTGGAGTTCGGGCGCACCGGTGCCGCGGACCCGGTGACGCTGTCGGCCGGATTGGTGCTGACCTCCATCGGCTACCGGGGCGCCCCGGTGCCCGGGCTGCCCTTCGACGAGGCCGCGGCGGTCGTGCCCAATCACCAGGGACGCGTCGTCGACCCGGCGACCGGCCAGCCGGTGACCGGTGCCTACGTGGCGGGCTGGATCAAACGGGGCCCGACCGGGTTCATCGGTACCAACAAGTCCTGCGCCATGCAGACCGTCGCCACGCTCGCCGACGACTTCAATGCCGGTCTGCTCGGCGACCCCGATCCACGCCCCTCAGCGCTGCGCCGACTGGTGCGCTCACGGCAGCCCGATCTCGTCGACGCCGACGGGTGGCGGGCGATCGACGCCGCGGAGATCGCCCGCGGTGCGGATGCCGACCGGCCGCGGGTGAAGTTCACCTCGGTACAGGACATGCTGGCCGCAGCCCGCCGTCCCTCGCCGAGCAGACGCAAACTCGCACGGAAATGGGTCCGCTGACGCGAGTTTGTGTCTGCTCGCGGAAGGTCAAGGGGTGTGGGAGATCTCGTCCCAGCCGGCCACCGCAGCCGCCGGCCGGGGGCTCGGGCCGATATAGATCGCCGCCGGGCGGACCAGTTTGCCCAGCCGCTTCTGCTCGAGGATGTGGGCGCACCACCCGGCGGTGCGTCCGCAGGTGAACATGGCCGGCATCATTGAAGGCGGCACCTCGGCGAAGTCGAGGATGACCGCGGCCCAGAACTCGACGTTGGTCTCGATGGCCCGGTCGGGTCGGCGTTCGCGCAGTTCGGCCAGTGCAGCCTGCTCGAGTGCAGCCGCCACCTCGTAGCGCGGGGCATCCAGGCGCCTGGCCGTGGCACGCAGCACCCGGGCCCGTGGGTCTTCGGCCCGGTAGACCCGGTGCCCGAAGCCCATCAGCTTCTCCTTGCGGTCCAGGATTCCGCGGACCACCGCGACGGCATCGCCGGTGCGCTCGGCCTGCTCGATCATCGGGATGACCCGGGCCGGCGCGCCGCCGTGCAGTGGCCCGCTCATCGCCCCGACCGCGCCGGACAGCGCGGCTGCGACATCGGCCCCGGTGGAGGCGATCACCCGGGCGGTGAACGTCGAGGCGTTCATCCCGTGTTCGGCGGCCGAAACCCAGTAGGCGTCGATCGCCTCGACGTAGCGGGGGTCCGGGTCGCCGTGCCAGCGGGTCATGAACCGTTCGGTGACGGTGGCGCAGTCGTCGATCACCCGCTGCGGCACCGCGGGCCGGCTGATACCGCGCGCGGACTGCGCCACATAGGACAGTGCCATCACCGATGCCCGGGCCAGTTGGTCACGGGCGGTGTCGTCGTCGATGTCCAGCAGCGGCTGATAGCCCCAGATCGGGGCCAGCATGGCCAAACCGGCTTGCACGTCGACCCGGACATCGCCGGTGTGGATCGGCAGCGGGAACGGCTCGGCGGGTTGCAGCCCGCGTCCGAACCGGCCGTCGACCAGTAACGCCCATACGTCGGAGAAGGTGACCCGCCTGCCCACCAGGTCTTCGATGTCGACGCCGCGGTAGCGCAGGGCGCCGCCGTCGCGGTCGGGTTCGGCGATCTCGGTGGTGAAGGCAACCACACCTTCGAGGCCGGGCACGAAGTCGTCCGGTAGCACGGTCATGACCGGATTCTGCCACCCTCGATCGCGCCCGAATCCGGGGCGTACCGTGATGCGGGTGGCTGATCGAGATGCTCCCGCGCCCGCCCACCGGCTTGCCGGGATGCGGGTGGAGTACGGCTCCGTGGAAAAGGACGGCAGCAGCGACCTGGACGTCGACTGGCTGGCCGACGGTTGGCTTGCTTTGTTGCACAAGTGGATCGACGAGGCAGAAGCGGCCGGGATCGTCGAGCCCAATGCGATGGTGCTGGCCACCGTTGAGAACGGTCGGCCGGTCACCCGCACGGTGCTGTGCAAGAGCGTCGACGCCGACGGGGCAACCTTCTACACCAACTACGACTCGGCCAAGGGAGCCGATCTGGCGGTGACGCCACACGCGTCGGTCACCTTCCCGTGGTACGGCCTCGGCCGGCAGGTGCACCTGCGCGGCAGTGTGAGCAAGGTCAGCGCCGAGGAGACCGCGCAATACTGGGCCCGTCGCCCGCGGGGATCGCAGCTCGGCGCCTGGGCGTCGGATCAGTCCCGGCCGATCGGTTCGCGCGACGACCTGATGGCCAGCCTTGCCGAGGTCACCGAACGCTTCGCCGGGAACGAGCTGATTCCGGTACCGCCGCACTGGGGCGGCTACCGGATCAGCGCTGAGGTGGTCGAGTTCTGGCAGGGCAGGGAGAACCGGATCCACAACCGGATTCGCGTGACGGACGGCCGCCCGGAGCGTCTGCAGCCCTGAGCCCGTAGCTGACCGCGGTCGTTAACGCGTCCGTAACACACGGGCCGGATTACCGGTCGTCATCAGGCCTAGGATCAGCGGGTGCCGCAACGCACCGGGGACGCAGCTGTCGGGCTGCGGGAACTGAAAAAGCAACGCACGCGCGCGACGTTGGTCGACGTGGCTGCGGGGCTGTGTGCTCGGCAAGGCTACGAGCGGACCACCGTCGATCAGATCGCCGCCGCCGCGGACGTGTCCCCCCGGACGTTCAGCCGATACTTCCCCAATAAGGAAGCCGTCATCGGCGCCCTGATGGAGGAGACCTCCGAGCATGTCGCCGCGGCCCTGACCCGCCAGCCACATGACATCACCGAGCATGAGGCGCTGGTGCGGGCTCACACCGAGGTTTTCCGCGCCGCCCAGCGGGGCGAACCCGGCGCGATGTCCTTCGACCGGATCAGTGGCTTTCTGAGCATCGTCAACAGCACGCCCACGCTGGGTCTGGCGGCATTCACCTTCCGGCCGGACGGGTCCACCCACGCCGTAGTCGCCGCGATCGCCCGCCGAATGCAGGTGCCGGTCAACCACCCGGCTGTCCGGATCGTGTTCGACACCTGGGCGGTACTCATGGCGACCGCGCTGGGAATCCCGGGCCGGGATGCGAGTGACCCCAGCACGGTCAGTGAGCGGGTGGAATCCAGCTACGCGATTTTCACCCGGCTCTGGCAACCCTGGCTCCGCCAGGACAAGCCCCGGTCGGGCGATCCGGGGTGATAGCGACTACGTTCACTTGGAACGCACAGTAGCGTGACCTCACGACGGGCCGCCTGGCTCAGTCGACCGCGCAAGAAAGGGTTGATGTGGCCGCACCCGACGACACCGCCTCGCTCCGGTACCCCGGTGGGGAACTGGATATGGAGATCGTCCACGCGACCGAGGGCTCCGACGGCATCGCGCTGGGCTCCTTGCTGGCGAAGACCGGTTACACCACCTTCGACCAGGGGTTTGTCAACACCGCCTCGACGAAGAGCGCGATCACCTACATCGACGGCGACGCGGGAATCCTGCGCTACCGGGGCTACCCGATCGAGCAGCTCGCCGAAAAGTCGACGTTCATCGAAGTGAGTTACCTGCTGATCTACGGCGAGCTGCCGACGGCGGAGCAACTCGCGGAGTTCACCACCAAAATCCAGCGTCACACCCTGCTGCACGAGGACCTCAAACGGTTCTTCGACGGCTTCCCGCGCAATGCCCATCCGATGCCGGTGGTCTCCAGTGCGGTCAACGCGCTGAGCGCCTACTACCAGGACTCACTGGATCCGCTGGACCACGACCAGGTCGAGTTGTCGACGATCCGGCTGCTGGCCAAGCTGCCGACCATTGCCGCCTATGCCTACAAGAAGTCCGTCGGTCAGCCGTTCCTGTACCCGGACAATTCGCTGTCGCTGGTGGAGAACTTCCTGCGGATGACGTTCGGCCTGCCTGCCGAGCCCTACGCACCCGATCCGGAGATCGTCCGGGCGCTGGACATGCTGCTGATCCTGCACGCCGACCATGAGCAGAACTGCTCCACGTCGACGGTGCGACTGGTCGGCTCGTCGCAGGCGAATCTGTTCACCTCCATCTCCGGCGGCATCAACGCGCTGTGGGGCCCGCTGCACGGCGGTGCCAACCAGTCGGTGCTGGAGATGCTGGAGACCATCCGGAGCAACGGCGGAGACGTCCGCGAATTCGTCCGCAAGGTGAAGAACCGCGAGGACGGCGTGAAGCTGATGGGCTTCGGGCACCGGGTGTACAAGAACTACGACCCCCGGGCGCGCATCGTCAAGGAGCAGGCCGACAAGATCCTCGGCAAGCTCGGCGGCGACGACGACCTGCTGAACATCGCCAAGGCCTTGGAGGAAGCGGCGCTCACCGACGATTACTTCGTGGACCGCAAGCTCTACCCGAATGTGGACTTCTACACCGGCCTGATCTACCGGGCGATCGGCTTCCCGACCCGGATGTTCACCGTGATGTTCGCCCTCGGCCGGCTTCCCGGCTGGATCGCGCACTGGCGCGAGATGCACGAGGAGCCCAACAAGATCGGCCGCCCGCGCCAGATCTACACCGGTTACGGCGAACGCGACTACCGCGACGTCGGCGGCCGTTAGTCCCGGTTCGCCTGGTGGGCCAATACCGCCATCGCGGCGTTGTGCCCGCCCAGGCCGGACACCGCGCCGCCGCGCCGGGACGCTGAACCGCACACCAGGATCCGCTCGTGCGCGGTGGCCACGCCCCACTGCTGGGCGGGGGTGTCCAAGGGGTCGCCGTCCTCGGCGAACGGCCACTGCAATGCCCCGTGGAAGATGTTGCCGCCCGTCATGCCCAGGCTGTCCTGGAGGTCCGTCGTCGTCTTGGTCTCAATGCAGGCCCGGCCGTGCGCATCGGCCATCAGGACGTCCTGAACCGGTTCGGCCAGAACGGAATTGAGCGATGTCAGGACCACGTCGGTGAGGCGTTGACGCATGACGTCGGGGTCGTTGCGCTGCACCTCGTGCGGCACATGCAACCCGAACACGGTCAGGGTTGCCGCACCGGAGTCGCGCAGAGCGGGCGACAGGATGCTGGGATCGGTCAGCGAGTGGCAGTAGATCTCGCACGGCAGCGGGGCGGGAATCCGGCCCCCGGCGGCGGTGCTGAACGCGGTCTCGAGTTGCGACCACGTCTCGTTGATGTGGAACGTGCCGCCGAATGCCTGCTCCGGAGTGACGTTGTCATCGCGAAGTCGCGGCAGGCGGCGCAGCATCAGGTTGACCTTCACCTGGGCGCCGCCGGCCAGCTCGGGCGCCGGTTCGCCGAGTAGGTCGGCCAGCACGGCCGGTCCGACGTTGGCCAGCACGAAACCGGCCCGCACCCGGTGCTCGGCTGAGTCCCGGGCCGCCAACCGGTAGCGCACCTCGCCGTCCGGGGTGATCGCCGACACCTCCGCCCCGGTCACGATCTCGGCGCCGTGTGAGCGCGCGGCCGCTTCCAGCGCCCCGCTGACCGTGCCCATACCGCCGACCGGGACGTCCCACTGCCCGGTGCCGCCGCCCAGCAGGTGGTAAAGCAGACAGACGTTCTGGGTCAGCGACGGGTCGTCGAGGGCGGCGAAGGTCCCGATCAGCGCGTCGGTGGCCATCACCCCGCGCACCAGGTCATTGCCGACGGCATCGGCGATGGCCATCCCGGCCGGTTGCTCGATCAGCGCCTCCCACGCCGCGGCGGCATCCGGGCCGCCGGTCGCCAGCACCTGTCGGCGGGCCTGCGAGCGGTGGCGAAGCGGTTCGGTCAGGGTCGGCCACAGCGGTTCGGTCACCGCCCGGCAGCGCCGGTAGAACTCGGCGAAACCGCGTTCATCGCCGGCGGCCCCCACCGCGGCGAATGCCGAGGTCTCGGGGTGCGAGCCGATGAGCAGTCCGGTACGGCCCCCATCGGCCGGGTTCGGGGTGTAAGAAGCGTATCGGCGCCGGGCCAGTCGGATCGGTGCGCCGAGGTCCTCGACGATGCGGGCCGGCAGCAGGCTCACCAGATAGGCGTACCGGGACAGCCGGGCGTCCACCCCGTCGAACGCCTGCGCGGACACCGCGGCCCCACCCACCTCGTCGAGCCGCTCGAGCACCCGGACCCGAAGACCGGCCCGGGCCAGGTAGCCGGCCGCCACCAGTCCGTTGTGCCCGCCGCCGACGATGACGACATCCACGGAGTCGGATACACCTGAGGCCATGGCCGTCAGCTTAGGTAGCCGGTGACCCACCCGGCTCGAATCGAGACGGCGCCCGTTACGGTGATGCGGTGACGACCAAACCCGATATCGAGTTCCCCGACGGCCCGGCGCCCACCGACCTGGTGATGACCGATCTCGTCGTCGGCGACGGACCGGAAGCCAAGCCCGGCGACGTCGTCGACGTCCACTATGTGGGTGTCGAGTTCGACACCGGCGACGAATTCGACAGTTCCTGGAACCGCGGGGAGTCGATCTCCTTTCCGCTGCGTGGCCTTATCCAGGGCTGGCAGGACGGCATCCCGGGTATGCGGGTGGGCGGCCGTCGGCAACTCGTCATCCCGCCGGAGTTGGCCTACGGTCCGGCCGGTGGCGGGCACCGACTCTCGGGTAAAACCCTGATCTTCGTCATCGACCTGCTCGGCGTCGGCTGACCCGCAGGTTGATTCCGCGCGGACCGGGCGCGGTCCGAGCCCGCGGCAAACGTTGGTTTTTGCGCGGGGGTGACGGTATGTTGCTCCCGTTCGAGTAAACGATGCGCCAGTAACTGGCGGAGGAGGGAACCGATGACGGGTTCCGGCGATGCACGGGTCAGCGCCACCGCAACCGAATGGCGCGCTGAGTCGCGCTACTACCGGCGTTCGCCCGGTTGGGGTTGGCTGTTGGGTCTGCTGCTCATCCCACTGCTGTTCGGATGGCTGGGCTGGGGAGCACTCAAGCCCAAGGTGAACATCAGCGCCCCGAGTATCAGCGTCACCGCACCGAGTGTGTCGATGCCGTCGCTGAACTTCTCCCCGCTGTCAATCCTGCGCAACGGCAACGACTTCACCCTGTCCGGGATCCTGCCCGACCTGTCGGTCAAGAACAGCCTGCTGGCCGCGCTGAAGGCCGCACTGGGCGGGGGCGTCAACCTGATCGACAAGATCGACATCGCAGCCGGCGCCACCGCTCCCGGCTTCGACGGCTTGTCCGGCCTGCTCAAAGCCGCCGCCGATATCCCGAACTTCCAGTTCACCGTGGAGGGCGAAACGCTGACCCTGACCGGCACCGCGCCGTCCGAGGAGGTCAAGGCCGCCGTCGAGGCCGCCGCGAAGGCCGGCTGGCCGAACGTCCAGATCATCAACAACATCACGATCACCGGCGCCGCCCCGTCCTGCGACAACCTGCAGGCCACCGTCGATGCGAACCTCGCCGCACCGGTGAAGTTCCAGACCGGCAGCGCCGAGTTGACCACCGACGGACAGCAGCAGTTGGCCGCGGTCGTCACTGCGGTCAAGGCCTGCCCGGACACCAAGCTCACGGTGATCGGGCACACCGACAACACCGGCAACGATGCGATCAACAACCCGCTGAGCGAGAACCGGGCCAAGTCGGTCGCGGCCTACCTGGTGACGCAGGGCATTGCCGCCGACGCGGTCAACAGCCAGGGCGCCGGGTCCTCCGAGCCGATCGCCAGCAATGACACCGAGGCCGGTCGCGCTCAGAACCGGCGCACCGAGATCATGGTCAACTAGGGAGTATCGAGATGGGTTTCGTAGCACAGTGGTTGTGGTACCTGCTGGCCTTCCTGGTCGGCTCCGCGGTGGCCTGGGCGATCACCGTCCTGACCGTTCACCGGACCAGTAGGGAAGAGGCAATCGCCGACCTTCCCGGCTCGCGTGAGATAGGAGCGCGTTGATGCGTGACGTGAATTGGTGGCTGATGGTGCTGGCCTTCGTGCTGGGCCTGCTGCTGACCTTCGCCATGATGATCCGTCGGGTCACCCGGGAGGTTCCGGTCACCCACACGGTCTCGGCGGGGCTCAAGGCGCCGCAGGTGGCCAAGCCCGATATCAAGGCTGACCTGGGCAAGGTCGCCGGCGCGGTGAGTGCCGCGGGCGCGGCCGCCGCCACCGGGGCGTCCGCCAAACTGCACAGCGCCGCCGACAAGGTCGAGAAGGCCGGCGAGAAGGTCGTAGAGAAGGTGGAGCGTGTCGAGCACGCGGTGGCCGAGAAGGTCGACAGCGTGCTGGAGAAGGACCCGTACGGTTCGGGTTCGATCCGGGTGTCGGCCCGCACCGCCGCCCCGTCCGGCTACACCATCAAGGGCGATAAGGACACCGGGCGTTACTTCACCTCCGACAGCCCGGAGTACGAGGCCATCGAGGCCGAGTTGTGGTTCGCCAACGAGTCCAGCGCCGAGGCCGCGGGCTTCCTGCGCTGGGACGCCAAGGGCGACGCCAAGGTTGCCGGGTTCACCTCGGCGGCCGCCGCCATGGTGATCACCGGTGGCGACAGCGTGGAGATCGCTGCCATCGCCGACGTTCCGGCCGGCCCCTACGGCAGTGGCTCCGCCAAGGCCGGAGATGGCGGCAGCGGTCCGTCCGGCTGGCTGATCAAGGGCAACGCCGACTCGATGCTGTTCCACGGCCCGGACAGCCCGGCCTACAGCCAGACCATCGCCGAGGTGTGGTTCTTCGACGAGGACACCGCTCGCGCCGCCGGTTTCGACAAGTGGGATAAGAACTTCAAGTAGCCGGGATCTAGCGCGGCCCCGGCAGGCGCAATGCCAGCCGGGTTCCGCCCAGTGGGCTGTCTTCCAACGACGCTGTGCCGCCGTGGATTTCGGCCTGTTGGGCAACCAGTGCCAAGCCGAGTCCGGACCCCGAACGGGATGCTGTCGAACCGCGCGCGAAGCGCTCGAAGACTGCTTCGCGCTCCGACTCGGGTACCCCGGTGCCGTTGTCGTCGACGGTGATCTCGACTCCGTCGCGCGAACTGGCCGCGGACAGTTGCACCCGGGTGGACCCGCCGTGCTTGACCGCATTCGCGATGGCATTGTCCACCGCCAGCCGAAGCCCCGCGGGCAGGCCGATGATGATGCATGTCGGGGATGGTGTCAGCGTCACCTGTAAGTCCGGGTAGACCCGCATGGCGTCATGCGCGGCGCGGTCCAGGAGTTCGGTGATATCGACCGGGACCTGGTCGGCCTCGGTGGACAACTCGCCCTGCGCCAGGCGCTCCAACGCGCCCAGGGTGGCCTCGATCCGACTCTGGGTCCGGATGACGTCACCGATCACCTCCTCGCGCTGATCGGCGGGCAGTTCCAGGGTCGAGAGCACCTCCAGGTTGGTGCGCATCGCCGTCAGCGGGGTGCGCAACTCGTGCGCCGAGACCGCGGCGAAGTCCCGGGCCGAGGTCAGAGCGGCCCGGGTGCGGTCCTGTTCGGTCCAGATCCGCTCCAGCAGCCCCTTGAGCGCCTCGCCGATCTCGACGGCCTCGGTGGCTCCGCTGACGTCGATCTCCGGCGCACCGCCACCGGCGTCGATCTGCCGGGTCTGCTGCGCCAGCCGGCGCAGCGGACGCACCGCGAAGGCCGCCAGCAGCCAGCCGAGCAGGGCTGCCGCGCCGATGGCGAAGGCACAGATGATCAGTACCCGCCGGTGGAGATTGTTGGTGTCGGCCACGGTGTCGTCGTAGGTGGCGCCGACCTGCAGCATGGTCGGCGGTTCGGGGTAGGGGATCTCGACCGTGCGCACCCGGTACCGCTCGCCGTCGACCTCGATGGTGGCGTAGTCGCTGTCGAGTTCGGGCAGCACGACGCTCGAGTTGGAGCGCACCTCGTCGCCGCGGTGCACGGTGATCACCACATCCCGGACGTTGGGGTTCATCGGGATCTGATCCAGTCCGCGGGGCACGAAGGGCACGGCGAATCCGGCGGCCTCGTCGAGGCGGCGGTCCAGGCGCTCCAGGCGGTCGTTGGTGATGCCGATCCAGACGATGGTGCCCACGATCGTCACCACGATGGCCGCGCCGATCGCCGTCGCGAACGCCACCCGGGTGCGCAACGACGGGGTGCGGCGGAAGATGCGGGACAGCGTCATTAGAGGACCGTCATTAGAGGACCGTCATGAGAGGACCGCGATCACCGCGTCACTGGGTACGCAGGACGAAGCCCACCCCTCGAACGGTGTGCAGCAGCCGCGGCGCACCGCCGGCCTCCAGCTTGCGCCGCAGGTACCCGATGAACACGTCCACCACGTTGGTGTCGGCGGCGAAGTCGTATCCCCACACCAGCTCCAGCAGCTGGGCCCGGCTGAGCACCGCCGTCTTGTGCTCGGCGAGCACAGCGAGCAGGTCGAACTCGCGCTTGGTCAGATCGACGTCCACACCGTTGACCCGGGCCCGCCGGCCGGGGATGTCGACCTCCAGCGAACCGACCGCAATGGTCTCCGAGGAGAACGTCGCGACCGCGCCGCGGCGGCGCAGCAGCGCCTTGACCCGGGCTACCAGTTCGGCCAGTACGAACGGCTTGACCAGGTAATCGTCGGCGCCGGCCTCCAGGCCGGCGACCCGGTCATCCACCGAGCTGCGGGCCGACAGCACACACACCGGCACGTCGTTGTCCATCGCGCGCAACGCGGTCACCACACTGACCCCGTCCAGGACCGGCATGTTGATATCGAGCACGATCGCGTCGGGCCGGGTCTCGGTGGCGCTGCGCAGCGCCTCGGCCCCGTCGACGGCGGTGGAGACCTCGAAGCCGGACAGTCGCAGCCCGCGCTCCAATGACGCGAGCACGTCCGGGTCGTCATCGACGACCAGCACCCGCGGAGAAGCCGAGCCGCTGTCCATGTACCCCCTGTCCATGTCCCCATAGTGCCTGATCGGCGTGCGGACGGGTGGGAGGCTTGGCCGTGACATGATTCGCAGCAGGGGGCCCGCCGCGTTGTCGGTCGACGCAGGAGACGATTCGGTGGTGAATGAGGTGAGCATCGCGGGGCTGCGGTCCGATCCGCTGATCGCGCCGAGGCCCGCCCGGGTCCGCGGAGTTTCGGACCTGCTGCGGCTGTTGCCGTATCTGATGCCCTACCGGGCCCGCTGGGCCGCGATGGTCGTCGCCGCGCTCGCCAGCCTGGTCGCCACCGTGGCCATCCCGCTGATGACCCGGGCGGTGATCGATGGTCCGGTGCGCACCCGTGACCCGCACGGTCTGTGGGTGTTGGGGTCGGCGGCCGTGGCGGTCGGCGTGGCCGAGGCGGCGCTGTGGTTCATCCGGCGCTGGCTGGTGGCTCGCGCGACGATGGGCGTCGAGGCCGATATCCGCAAGGATCTCTACGCGCGGCTGCAGGTCCTGCCGATGTCGTTCCACGGCCGGTGGCAGTCCGGGCAACTGCTGTCGCGGATCATGAACGATCTAGGCACCATCCGCCGGCTGCTGTCCTTCGGGCTGATCTTCCTGATGCTCAACATCCTGCAGATCATCGTGGTCACCGCCATTCTGCTGGCGATGTACTGGCCGCTCGGGGTGGTGGTGCTGGTGTCGGTGCTGCCGGTCACGGTGATCATGCTGCGTTTCGAACGCACCTTCACCCAGTTGTCGCGTCTGGCCCAGGACCAGGCCGGCCACGTCGCCACCGTGGTCGAGGAGTCCGCGCTGGGACTGCGGGCGGTGAAGTCCTTCGGCCGCGAGGACTATGTCTACGACCGCTTCGACGAGCAGGCCACCATGCTGCATGACACCCAGGTCCGCAAGGTGTCGGTATCGGCGCGGTTCTGGACGCTGCTGGAGGTCATCCCCAACATCACCCTGATCATCGTGCTCGGGTTCGGCGCCTGGGCCGCCGGCCAGGGATTGGTGACGCTGGGCACGCTGGTCGCGTTCATCACCATGATGTTGTCGCTGGTATGGCCGATCGCCTCGCTGGGATTCCTGCTGTCGATGACCCAGGAGGCGATGACGGCGGCCAACCGGATCGCCGAGATCTTCGACGAACCCCGGGAGATCGTCGACGGTCCGGTCCGGGACACGCCGCGCGGCGGCCGACTGGAGTTCGACGACGTCGGCTTCCGGTTCGGGGACGGACCCTGGGTGCTGCGCCATGTCACCGTCACCGTCGAACCGGGGCAGACGCTGGCACTGGTCGGGGCGACCGGTTCCGGGAAGTCGGTGCTGGCCGCGTTGCTGCCGAGGCTTTATGACGT
Organism: Mycobacterium sp.; assembly: GCA_041303695.1. Classification (GTDB taxonomy): domain Bacteria; phylum Actinomycetota; class Actinomycetes; order Mycobacteriales; family Mycobacteriaceae; genus Mycobacterium. Next base: position 18,404 of record JBFYOR010000166.1, read on the forward strand.
GACCGAGGGGACGATCCGGCTCGACGGCGTCGACATCCGCGAGTTGTCCCTGACCGCGCTGCGCAGCGCGGTGGCCGTCGCGTTCGAGGACCCGATCCTGTTCTCCATGTCGGTGGCCGAGAACCTGCGGTTGGGCCGGTCGGCGGACGATCCCGCCACCGATGAGGAACTCGAGGCCGCCCTGGAGATCGCCGCCGCGCAGTTCGTCCACGAGTTGCCCTTCGGTCTGCAGACCCGCATCGGTGAGCAGGGGATGAGCCTGTCCGGTGGTCAGCGGCAGCGCCTGGCGCTGGCCCGGGCGATCCTGGCGCGCCCGAGCGTCCTGGTGCTCGACGACACCCTGTCCGCCCTCGACGTGCACACCGAGGCCGCCGTCACCGCGGCCCTGCGCCGGGTGCTGGCCGGCGTCACCGGAATCGTTGTGGCACATCGGGCTTCGACCGTTCTGCTGGCCGACAAGGTCGCACTGCTGGACACTGTCGAGACGGCGGATGGCAGCACCCACTCCATCACCCAGGTGGGCACGCACGCCGAACTGCTCGCCACGGTCCCGCGCTACCGGTATCTGCTGGCCGCCGACGACGAACTCGACGACGGCGCCGAACCGAGGCCGGACTGGGAGAGCGAGACCGAACGGCGGCGGCTGGACCATGCCCGCGAGGTCGAGGAGCGGGCGGCCGTTCGCCCGCCCATCGGATATCCCGCCGCCGAGGACGCCCGATGACGCGACCACCCGATGATGCGTGCCCGGATGACGCGTCCCCGATGACCGGGTGGCGCGGGCGGCTCAACGACCAGGGTGAGGACCTTCCGATCGACGAGGGGTTGGCGCGGCGCCGGGAGGCCCGCGAGTTGCTGGGCTCGCTGCTGCGGCCCTACCGGCTGGCGCTGACGGTGCTGGCCCTGGTGGTGGTCGTCGAAAACGCTGCGCGACTGGCTATTCCGCTGTTGGTCAGGCGCGGTATCGACCACGCGATCCCGCCGCTGATGTCCGGCGGCGCGGCCGGGGAGCTGGTTGTGGTGGTGGCCGCACTGTGCGGCCTGGTGGTGGTGCAGGCGATCAGCAGGATGACGTTCCTGAACGCCTCGGGCCGGATCGGCCAGCGGGTGCTGCTGGAACTGCGGCGGCGGGTGTTCCGGCATTTCCAGCGCCTCGATATCGCCTTCCACGACCGGTACACCTCCGGACGCGTGATCAGCCGCTCCACCAACGATGTCGAGGCGATCCAGGAGATGCTGGAAACCGGTTTCGGCAGCCTGGTGACCGCGGTGCTGACGTTGTTCGGCACCGCGATCCTGCTGGTGGTGCTCGACGTTCGGCTGGGCCTGATGTGTCTGGTCGCGTTCCCGGTGCTGGTGCTGCTGGTGCGCTGGTTCGCCGGGGAGTCCACCAAGACCTATCGCAAGGTCCGCGAGAGTGCGGCGCTGGTGATCGTCCAGTTCGTCGAGACCATGACCGGGATCAAGGCGGTCCAGTCCTACCGCCGCGAGCCGCGCAACCAGGAGATCTTCGACGATGTCGCCGACGGCTACCGGGATGTCAACGAGCGCACCTTCCGGCTGCTGGCCATCTTCATGCCGGCGGTCAAACTGGTCGGCAATCTGACCACCGGGGTGGTGCTGATCTACGGCGGGTACCGGGTCATGCAGGATCAGATGACGCTGGGCACACTGACGGCGTTCCTGCTCTACCTTCGGATGTTCTTCGAGCCGATGCAGGAGCTCTCACAATTCTTCAACACCTTCCAGTCGGCGTCCTCGGCGCTGGAGAAGATCGCCGGTGTGCTCGCCTGCCGCTCGGAGATCACCGACCCCGATCACCCGGTGCAACTGGAGCCGGCTCGCGGTGACATCGCTTTGCGCGACGTGTCTTTCGGCTACCGGGCCGACACTTCAGTGCTGGCCGGGATGACACTGACGGTGCCGGCCGGTCAGACCGTCGCTTTGGTCGGAACGACCGGCGCCGGCAAGACCACCATCGCCGCATTGATCGCCCGGTTCTACGACCCGGATGCGGGATCGGTCACCCTCGACGGTATCGACCTGCGCAGTTTCGCCCAGAGCGATCTGCGCCGCCACATCGTGATGGTCACCCAGGAGAACTTCCTGTTCTCCGGCACCGTCGCCGACAACATCCGCTTCGGCCGGCCCGGGGCCACCGACGAGCAGGTGCGGGCGGCGGCGGTGGCGGTGGGGGCAGACGAATTCATCGCGGCGCTGCCCGAGGGCTACGACACCGACGTCGCCAAGCGGGGCGGCCGGCTCTCGGCCGGGCAACGCCAACTGGTCGCCTTCGCCCGGGCGTTCCTGGCCGACCCCGCCGTGCTGATCCTCGATGAGGCGACCTCGTCGCTGGACATCCCCACCGAGCGGATGGTGCAGCGCGCCCTGAGCAGCGTCCTGGCGCGGCGCACCGCGCTGATCATCGCCCACCGGCTGTCCACCGTCGCGATCGCCGACCGGGTGCTGGTGCTCGAGCACGGCCGTGTCGTCGAGGACGGGCCGCCCGATGAGCTGATCGGCACCGGCGGTCGCTATGACCTGTTGCACCGGGCCTGGAAGGACTCGCTGGCGTAGGCGGGGCTGGGCCAGATTCGATCCACCACGTGTTCGCCGACTGTTGCGGGCGGCCCACCGCGAGGGCCGGACCGCCAGGACGCCGGAAACCGGCCAGTAGTCTTAGCCACCATGATCGGTATCGAGCGAGTCGGTGACGTGGCGACCATCGAGTTGCAGCGGCCGCAGCGGCGCAACGCACTGAACTCCGAACTTGTCGACACGTTGCGCGAAGCCGTGCAGACGGCGGCCGCCGACGATGTCCGCGCGATCGTCATCACCGGTGCGGGAACGGTGTTCTGCGCGGGCGCCGACCTATCCGGGGACGTGTTCGCCGCGGACTTCCCGGACAAGGCGATCGCGCTGAACCTGGCCATTGACGCGGTGCCGGTTCCGGTGATCGGCGCGATCAACGGACCGGCTATCGGCGCCGGGGTTCAACTGGCCATGGTGTGCGATCTGCGGGTGGTCGCCCCGGACGCCTACTTCCAGTTCCCGATCGCCCGATACGGACTGGCGCTGGATAACTGGAGCATCCGCAGGCTGTCGTCGCTGGCCGGGCACGGCCGCGCCCGGGGCATGCTGCTGGCCGCCGAGAAGTTGGACGCCCCGACCGCGCTGACGACCGGGATGGCCAACCGGATCGGCTCGCTGGCCGACGCCCAGGCCTGGGCGGCCGAGATCGCCGGTCTTGCCCCGCTGTCGCTGCGGCACTCCAAGCGGGTACTCAATGACGACGGCGCCTACGAGGAGCAGGGCGGACTGCACAAGGAGCTCTTCGACCAGGCGTGGGGCAGCAAGGACGTGATCGAGGCGCAGGTGGCCCGTATCGAGAAGCGCGCGGCGAGGTTCCAGGGCGCCTGATGGTAGGTCTCCCGGACGTTTCGGCACTGCTGCCCGCCGGTAAAGCCGCGATACGGGTGGCGGCCGGCACCGCCTCGCTCGCCGCCGGGGGCTGGGTCCTGCGGGCACTGCACGACGCGCCCGCCGCACTGGGCGCGGGGCCGGCGGCGATCCGCGCCGTCACCGAGGGCTCGCCGAACTACCGCGACGGGGTCTTTCACAATCTCGAGCCGTCCTCGACCATGAGCCTGGACCTCGAAGAGAACCGGATGGTTCTGTTCGACATGTTCGCCAGCGGTTCGCGGCGGCTGCCGGCCGGCGGCATCCCACTGGCCGATCCCGCGCCGCGGGCCGACGCTCAGCCGCTGGCGGTCACCTGGCTCGGCCATGCCACCGCACTGCTGGAGATCGACGGCTACCGACTGCTGACCGACCCGGTGTGGAGCGAACGGTGCTCGCCGTCGCGGACGGTCGGGCCGCAACGGCTGCACCCGCCGCCGCTGCCGCTGGAGTCGCTGCCCGCCCTGGATGCCGTGGTGATCAGCCACGACCACTACGACCACCTGGACATGGACACGGTGCGGTCATTGGCCCGCACCCAGCGGGCCACCTTCGTCACCGCACTGGGAGTGGGAGCCCACCTGCGGGAATGGGGTATCCCGGCGAGTCGGATCGTGGAATTGGACTGGAACTCCAGTTTCCAGATCGATGACCTGAGCCTGACCGCCACTCCGGCCCGGCACTTCTCCGGCCGATTCCTGTCCCGCAACAACACCCTGTGGTCGTCCTGGGTGATCGCCGGACCGCGCCACCGCGCGTTCTTCGGCGGGGACACCGGATACACCCGCAGCTTCGCCGACATCGGTGCCCAGCACGGCCCGTTCGATCGGACCCTGCTTCCGATCGGGGCCTATAACAAGGCCTGGCCGGATATCCACATGAATCCGGAGGAGGCCGTCGCGGCGCACCTGGATCTACAGGGCGGCGGCGCCGGCGGAATCATGGTGCCGATCCACTGGGGAACCTTCCGACTGGCCCCGCACCCCTGGGCCGAGCCGGCCGATCGGCTCCTGGAGGCCGCCGCGAGTGCCGGGGTCGAGGTGGCCGTCCCGAAGCCGGGCGGTCGGGTCGACGCCGGCGCCGGGGCAATCGAGCGCTGGTGGCGGCGTTGACGCACTACCGTAACTAGCCATGTCGGTTCTGGTTCGCCGCGCCGCGGTCCTTGCGCTGGTGGCTGTGCTGTCCGCCTGCAGCGGCCCGCCGTCAGAACCCGCCGCCACCGGGTCCGGCGAGCCGCCGCAGCTGGCCCCGGCAATGGCGTTACCGGACAACGCCGTCGCCAACGCCGTCTCGAAGCTGGACGGTATCGCCGAGGAGTTGATGGCGTCGTCGGGAATCCCCGGTATGGCGGTGGCAGTGGTCCATGGCGGAAAAGCGCTCTACGCCAAGGGTTTCGGAGTGCGTGACGTCAAGACCGGGGAGAAGGTCGACGCGGACACGGTGTTCCAGCTCGCGTCGCTGTCCAAACCGCTGGCCGCCACCGTCGTGGCCCACGAGGTCGGCGCCGGGGCGCTGGAGTGGGATACCCCGGTCACCGACGAGCTCCCGTGGTTCGCGCTGTCCGACCCGGCGACCACCCGGATGCTCACCGTGGCAGACCTTTTCGCGCACCGCTCCGGGCTGCCGGACCATGCCGGTGACCTGCTTGAGGATCTGGGCTATGACCGTCGCGCCGTGCTGGAACGCCTGCGTCTGCTGCCGTTAGGGCATTTCCGAACGTCTTACGCCTACACCAACTTCGGCGTCACGGCTGCCGCCGAGGCGGTGGCCGCCGCGGCCGCAGCGCCGTGGGAGGACCTCAGCGAGCGGGTGCTCTACCGCCCGCTGGGGATGGATTCGGCCAGTTCACGATTCGCTGACTATCAGTCCCGGCCGAACCGGGCCGTCGGCCACGTGGTGGCGGACGACGGCTATCAGCCCCGCTACACCCGCGACCCCGACGTGCAGTCACCGGCCGGCGGTGTCAGCGCATCGGTGACCGACCTGACCCACTGGCTGGCGATGATGCTCGCCAACGGCAGCTACAACGGTGCACAGATCGTCGACCCGGAGGCCCTGCTGCCCGCGCTCACCCCACAGATCGTGTCCAGCCCGCCCAGTGCGCCCGCCGAGCGTTCCGGCTTCTACGGCTACGGGTTCAACGTCAGCACGTCGGCGGCGGGTCGTATGCAGTTCAGCCACTCCGGCGCCTTCTCGCTTGGGGCGGCCACCAATATCGTCATCGTCCCGTCGGCCGATATCGCGATCGTCGCGCTGACCAACGCCACTCCCTCGGGCGTCCCGGAGACACTCACCGCCGAATTCACCGACCTCGTCGAGTTCGGCGAGGTGCGCCAGGACTGGCGCACGCTGTACGCCGACGCCTTCGCAGCGATGGGCACGCCGTTCGGCGAACTGGCCGGCGAACAACCGCCGGCCGAACCCGCCCCGGCCCGACAGCTGCGGTCCTATACCGGTCGCTACGCCAACGACTACTGGGGCCCGGCGACGGTGGCCGAACGGGACGGCGCGCTGACGCTGACGCTCGGCCCCCGGGCGAAGACCTTCCCGCTGAGGCACTGGGACGGCGATGTGTTCACCTTCGCGCTGGCCGATGAAAACGCCGCTCCCGGAAGCGTTTCCAAGGCCACCTTCGACGGTGACCGGCTGACGCTGGAGTACTTCGACTCCGACAAGATGGGAACCTTTTTACGATGAGCCGCTTGCGCGAAGAGCAAGGACACCGATGAGCCGCTTGCCCGAAGAGCGAGGACACCGATGACGCTCAGCATTGCCACCGGTCTGACCGACGCCGACGTCGCGGCCAGGGTCGCCGAGGGCAAGACCAACGACGTGCCGAACCGGGCCTCGCGCAGCGTCGGCGAGATCGTCCGGGCCAATGTCCTGACCCGCATCAACGCCATCCTCGGGGTGCTACTGATCATCGTGCTGGCCACCGGTTCGCTGATCAACGGGCTGTTCGGCATCCTCATCGTCGCCAACAGCGCCATCGGCATCATCCAGGAACTGCGGGCCAAGAAGACCCTGGACAATCTCGCCATCGTCAGCCAAGCCAGGCCCACCGTGCGCCGCCAGTCCGGCACCAGGCAACTCCCCCCGAACGAGGTCGTTCTCGACGATGTCATCGAACTCGGGCCGGGCGACCAGATCGTGGTCGACGGCGAACTGCTGGAGGCCGCCAGCCTCGAGATCGACGAGTCGCTGCTGACCGGCGAGGCCGACGCGATCGCCAAATCCGCGGGCGACCCGGTGATGTCGGGCAGCTTCGTGGTGGCCGGCGTCGGCGCCTACCGGGCCACCAAAGTGGGCCGGGAGGCCTATGCCGCCAGGCTTGCCGAGGAGGCCAGCAAGTTCACCCTGGTGAAGTCCGAACTGCGCAACGGCATCAACAAGATCCTGCAGTTCATCACCTATCTGCTGGTTCCCGCCGGCCTGCTGACCATCTACACGCAGCTGTTCCTCACCGATGTCGGGTGGCGGGAAGCCGTGCTGCGGATGGTCGGCGCGCTGGTCCCGATGGTGCCCGAGGGTCTGGTGCTGATGACCTCGATCGCCTTCGCTGTGGGCGTGATCCGGCTTGGCCGCCGGCAGTGTCTGGTTCAGGAACTCCCGGCGATCGAGGGCCTGGCCCGGGTCGACGTGGTGTGCGCCGACAAGACCGGCACCCTGACTGAGAACGGTATGCGGCTGTCGGAGACGAGGACACTGGCCGAGGCGAGCCCGGATCAGATCGGCGCGGTGCTGGCTGCGCTGGCGGCCGATGACACCCGTCCGAACGCCAGCATTCAGGCCATCGCCGAGGCCTACCCGCAGGCTCCCGGATGGACCTCCACCGCGGTCGCGCCGTTCAAATCGGCCACCAAATGGAGCGGGGTCTCCTACGGGGAGCACGGCAACTGGCTGATCGGTGCGCCCGACGTCCTGCTCGACCCGTCGTCTCCGGTGGCCGAGCAGGCCGAGGAGATCGGCGCCCAGGGCCTGCGGGTCCTGCTGCTGGGCTCCTCGGATCACAGCGTCGACAGTGCCGACGCGCCGGGGCGGGTGACGCCGGTCGCGTTGGTGGTACTCGAGCAGCGGGTCCGGCCCGATGCCCGGGACACCCTGGACTACTTTGCCTCCCAGCATGTCTCGGTCAAGGTGATCTCCGGGGACAATGCCGTCTCGGTGGGGGCGGTGGCCGGTTCGCTGGGCCTGGACGGGGACACCATGGATGCCCGGGAGTTGCCGGAGGACCCCGAGGCGCTGGCCGACACCATGGCCACCTACACCACCTTCGGCCGGGTTCGCCCGGACCAGAAGCGGGCCATGGTGCATGCGCTGCAGTCCCGTGATCACACCGTCGCCATGACCGGTGACGGGGTCAACGACGTCCTGGCCCTCAAGGACGCCGACATCGGCGTGGCGATGGGCTCCGGCAGCCCCGCATCGCGTGCGGTTGCCCAGATCGTGCTGCTGGACAACAAGTTCGCCACCCTGCCGTATGTGGTCGGCGAGGGCCGCCGGGTGATCGGCAACATCGAACGGGTCTCGAACCTGTTCCTCACCAAGACCGTGTACTCGGTGCTGTTGGCACTGCTGGTCGGGGTTGCCGGCCTGGTGTCGCAGTTCGGGCACAGCGATCCGCTGCTCTACCCGTTCCAGCCCATCCACGTCACCATCGCGGCCTGGTTCACCATCGGCATCCCGGCGTTCATCCTGTCTCTGGCGCCGAACAACGAGCGGGCCAGGACCGGCTTCGTGCGCCGCGTGATGACCTCCGCACTGCCCGCCGGCACGGTGGTCGGGCTCTCGACCTTCATCTGCTACCTGCTGGCCTACCCGGGCCGCGACGGCACCGCTGTCCAGCAGACGCAGGCCTCGACGGGGGCGCTGATCACCCTACTGATCGGGGCGGTGTGGGTGCTGGCCGTGGTGGCCCGGCCCTACGAGTGGTGGCGGGTGGCCCTGGTGGCCGGCGCGGCACTGGGCTACCTGGTGATCTTCGCCATTCCGCTGGCGCGGGAGAAGTTCATGCTCGACCCGTTCAATCCGGAGGTGACGGTCCCGGCGGTGCTGATCGGGCTGCTGGCGGCGGCGCTGATCGAGGCGTCGTGGTGGATCCAGGGCAGGGTCCTGGGCGAACCCCGGCTATTGTGGCGGCGGGCCGACTACGGTGCGTAGATTGGCGCCGGGACGTCATCCGGGCAACCGGATGGCCCCCATTCCGCAGCACACCACGAAAGGGTGAATACATGTCCTTCATTGATAAGGCCAAGGAAGCCATCGCCGATACCGTCGACAAGGCCAAGGATGCCATCGCCGACAACGTCGACAAGGTCGAGGGCGCCATCGACAAGGCCGGCGACTTCATCGACGAGAAGACCTCCGGCAAGTTCGCCGAGACCATCGACAAGGTCCAGGGCGCGGCGCACACCGCGGTGGACAAGGTCACCGAGGCCGCTGACAGCGCCAAGGGCGCCGCGGAGAACGTTGCCGGTGACGTGAAGGGCGCCGCGGAGAACGTCGCCGGCGACGTCAAGGACGCCGCCGAGAAGGTGGCCGACAAGGTCGACGGCCAGTAATTCTGAGATGGCGAAGGTCTCGGTTTCCGTAGACGTTCCGCTATCACCTGAGGAGGCGTGGCAACACGCCTCCGACCTGTCCCGGTACAAAGAGTGGCTCACCATTCACCGGGTCTGGCGTTCCAAGCTGCCCGAAAACCTCGACAAAGGCACCGTCGTGGAGTCGATTGTCGAGGTCAAGGGCATGCCAAACCGGGTGAAGTGGACCATCGTGCACTTCAACCCGCCCGAGACGATGACGCTCAACGGCGTCGGCGTCGGAGGTGTCAAAGTCAAATTGATCGGCAAGGTTCGCCCGAGCGATCAGGGCGGGGCCACTTCGGTCGTCACCATGGACGTCCACCTCGGCGGCCCCGCCCTGTTCGGCCCGATCGGCATGATCGTGGCCGCCGCGTTGAAGGGTGACGTCAAGGAATCGCTGAACCGGTTCAAGTCGACGTTCGTCCCGGACTGAGGGTGTGATTCTGGCGGTTCCTAGACTCACCCTGGTGAGCGCCAGATACGAGTACGGGATCGACGTCGCCGCAGTGCAGGCCGTCGATTTCCACACTCATGTGGAAATCGACTCGCACGGGCACGGCGCCTATGACGCCGAACTCACCGTGGCCACCGGCCGGTACTTCAAACTCGGCCCCGATTATGCCGCCCGGGTGGACGACCTCGCCGAGCACTACCGCCGGCACAACACCGCCGCGGTGGTCTTCACCGTCGACGCCCGGACCGCATCGGGTCACCGGCCCAATTCGGTCGAGGATCTGATCGAGGGGGCGGTTCGCAACAACGATGTGCTGATCCCGTTCGGCAGCGTGGATCCGTGGTCGGCCAGTCCGGCCGGGCGGGTGCGTCAACTCGTCGGCGACTGCGGGGTGAAGGGTTTCAAGTTCCACCCGAGCCTGCAGGGGTTCGAGCCGAACGACCGCAGGCTGTATCCGGTCTACGAGGCGATCGCCGCCGCAGGCGTGCCCGCGCTGTTCCACACCGGGCAGACCGGCCTGGGTTCGGGACTGCCGGGGGGACACGGCATCAAACTGCGCTACTCGGATCCAATGCTGCTCGACGACGTCGCCGCCGATTTCCCCGAACTGACGATCGTGATGGCCCACCCGGCCGTGCCCTGGGTAGATGCGCAGATCGCCATTGCGTCCCATAAAGCCAACTGCTACCTGGATCTCTCCGGTTGGTCGCCGAAATACTTTCCGCCGCAGCTCGTTCGGGCCATCGGGCGCCAGTTGCGCACCAAGGCACTGTTCGGCACCGACCATCCGTACATCACCCTGCAGCGGTGGCGGCGGGACTTTGACGCTCTCGATATCGACCCCGACACGCTGTCGCTCATCCTGAAGGAGAACGCGTTACGGGTACTCGGCATCACCGGGGCCGCCGCCGGGGCCCAGGCCTAGCCGTTCGACGGTGCTGACCGGCGGACGTGCCTTGCGCGGACGATTTGCCCGCTGGCCCTTGCGCAGCGTGTCGAGCAGTTCGTGGTACGGGCCCACCAGATAGGCGGTGTCACCGGCGCCGAGGCGGCTGGTCTGTCGCGGATGCAGTTCGGCGGCCGCGCCGTCGCGTTCGACGGCGATCACCCGGGTCTGGGTGGACAGGTCCGCGATCTGCATCCCGTCCAGTTCGCTGCCGGGCTGCACCAGAACCCCGCCGACCATGAACGAGCGCTGGCCCACCGAGAAGGTGCCCAGAACGTCCAGGCCCATCGCCGCCCCGATGAACCACGGGGTCGCCAGGTCGACGGTGGAGCGGACATGATTGAAGTCGAGTCGATGCCCGACGGCGGTGCCGAGGGCCCGGTCGTAGATTCGCAACACGACGGGCATCCGCGGCCCGGATTCGTCGGGGGAGCCGGTCATCTCCCGCAGCACCAGACCGGTCTCGATGTTGACCATGTCGTCCTCGGTCAGTACCGCGACCGCACGGGCGTGCTCGGCGCGCGCCGCTGCGAGCGTGGTTCGTAAGGTGGCGTCCCCGATGATCACCGGGATGTTCATCTCGGAGGCTGCGGACAGGTAACGGTTGTCCTCATCGCGCTCGATGACCGCAACCGCGTACCCGGCGTCCTTGAGCAGGCCGGCCACCCGGATGCCGAACGAGCCCAGACCCACCACCACGAGGTGCTGGTGCA
>JBFYOR010000167.1:0-5210 GCA_041303695.1 Mycobacterium sp.
CCCACCCAGCGGCCGGCGGCCATCGCGCCGGCCTCGGTGACCCGCACCAGCTCCAGGGCCAGGTTGCGGTCGGGGGCTTCGCGGCGGCGGGCTTCAGGCATGGCTGAGATTGTCCCAGAACCGGGGTACGAGTCCAGACCTGGGATACTGGCAGCTGTGACTGACCACGCGGCTCCGGCTCCCAAACCGCCCAAGCCCAGGCTGCTGCAGGACGGCCGCGACATGTTCTGGTCGTTGGCACCGCTGGTGGTGGTCTGCATGGTGCTTGCCGGCCTGGTGGGTATGTGCTCGTTCAGCCCGACCGGTCCGGTCGACGGCCCCGCCCCGACCTACGATGCCGCGCTGGCCCTTCAGGCGGACGCCGCGGCGGTGCCCTTCGGGGTCCGGTTGCCGAGTTTGCCGCCGGGCTGGCAGGCCAATTCCGGCACCCGCACCGGGATCGAGGCGGGCCGCACCGACCCGGCCACCGGGGCCAAGCAGATCGCCGTGGTCAGCCGGGTGGGCTACATCGCGCCATCGAAGATGTACATGAGCCTGAACCAGAGCAACGCCGACGAGACCGCGCTGGTCTCCTCGATCCAGAAGTTGGTGTACCCGAGTGGGGTGCAGGACGTCGACGGCATCCGCTGGATCGTGTACCAGGGCGGCGAGGATGCCGAACCGGTGTGGACCACCCGGTTGGACGGGCCCGGAGGTCCCACCCAGCTGGCGATTTCCGGAGCCGGCAGCACCGAGGATTTCCGCACGCTGGCGATCGCGACTCAGACCCAGCAGCCACTGAACTCCGGTTAGATGGCGTCATGCCCCTGACCGCGCCCGAAGCAGACCTCACCGGCTGGACGTGTGAGCCGTTCACCGCCGCCGGCTTCACCCACGACGTCTACTACCGCGGCTCCGGTCCCGGCGTGGTGCTGATCCCGGAGATGCCCGGGGTGCACCGCGGTGTGCTGGCGCTGGGAAACCATCTGGTGGACAACGGGTTCACAGTCGCCATCCCGTCGTTGTACGGCACGCCAGGGATGTCGGCCCGCAGCCCCGCGCTGGTCCCCAATCTGCTGCGCGGCTGCGTGGCCAAAGAGTTCACTGCGTTCGCGCTCAATAAGGAGCGGCCGGTGGCCAACTACCTTCGGGCGCTGGCCCGCGACCTCAACGCCAAGACTCCCGGCAAGGGTGTCGGTGTTATCGGCCAGTGCTTCTCCGGCGGTTTCGCGCTGGCCGCCGCCGTCGACGACAGCGTGCTGGCGCCGGTGCTCAGCCAGCCGTCGGTGCCTCTTGGTCTGACCGCCGCGCATAAGCGCGATCCGGGTCTCTCGGAGCGGGAGATGAAGGTCATCGAGAAGCGCGCCGCCGACGAGGGATTGTGCGCGCTGGGTCTGCGGTTCAGTGGCGACCCGTTGGCGCCGGGGGAGCGTTTCACGACCCTCAAAGACCGCCTCGGCGATGCCTTCGAGGTCATCGAGATCGACTCCTCGCCGGGAAATGCCGGCGGATTCGGGCGGCTGGCGCATTCGGTGCTCACCCTCGAGGTGCGCGAAGTCGAGGGCCAGCCCGCCTACGAGGCCCGCAAGCGGATGGTGGAGTTCCTCAAAGAGCGCTTGGTGTAGTGGATTCCGGCGGATCGGCCGGTGGCGCCGGTTCGGCCGGAATCTGCTTCTTCGGTTTCGCCCGGCGCCGGCCGAAGATCCGCTTCCGGATCTCGGGGTCCGGCGAGTTCTCCTCCATCTCGACACCCTTGTACACCGCCAGGTAGACCGAGATCGTCGTGACGATCAGGATCATCAGCACCGGCCCGAGGATGATGCCGAAGAACCCGAACATCGCGATACCGGAGAACACCGACAGCAGCATCAGCGCCGGATCCAGCCGGGCTTCTTTGGGCACCAGGATCGGCCGCAGGAAGTTGTCGATGTTGGTGATGGCCAGAAGGTGGAACAGCACCACGAACAGTCCGCCCGCCACATTGCCGAAGAACATCATTCCGATGCCGAACGGAATCGTCACGATGCCGCTGCCCAGCGGGATCACCGACAGCGCGGTCAGGAAGATGGCGAAGATGAAAAAGGCGTCGTGGAAGCCGGCGATGTAGATCGAGATCGCACCGAGCACGCCCTGGATGACGGCAATGATGAACTGGCCCTTGACCGTTCCCTTCACCATGGCGCCGATCTTGGCCAGGTACAGATCGGTGACCTCCTCGCCGAGCGGGTTGAGCCGGCGAATCAGGGTGATCACCTCGGCCTTGTTGACCAGTAGCGAGATCAGCACGTAGAGAAAGATGATCGCCGATGTGATGAAGCCGATCGCTCCGCCGGCGGCCCCGCTCAGCGTCCGCAGCAACCACTCGCCGATGGTCTGGGCCACCTTACCGAGGTTGGTTCGCAGCGACTCCACGGTGATGGTCGGAGTCTGGAAGGGAAGCCTGGCCAGTAGCTGGTTGACCGTGGCGATGGCCTTGTCGCCGAGTGCGTTGAGGTCTGCGGTCTTGGCCCAATCGGCCACCCCGACGAGCACATGCGAGATCTGAACCGTCGCCAGCGAGATCACGGCGGTGAGCGGGACGACGACGATGGCCAGCGCCGCGAGCACCGTCAGTGTGGTGGCCAGTCCGCCGTTGAGCTTGGCCCGTAGCCGGTTGTACATCGGGGTGAACAGGTAGGCCACGATGGCCGCTATCACCAGCAGCATGAAGTAGCGGCGGAGAAAATAGGCGCCGAACAGCAGTGCGATACCGGTGACGATCGCCAGGGCACGCTTCTGGGCGAGCGTGAATTCCGTGTTCACCGGCTCACTGTCCCATCAGCTTGGTCAGATGTTCGTGGATATTGGGGTAGCGCTTGAGGTGGGCCCCGCCGTTGAGGTCGAGGACCTCGCCGGTCATCCACGACGACTGCGCCGAGCAGAGGAACGCCACCGCGGCGGCGACGTCCTCCGGGGTGCCGGCCCGGCCCAGTGCGGTGTTCTCCACATAGTCGTCGACGACCCCGGGAATGGCGGACGCCCCCTCGGTCAGCGGGGTGTGGACGAACCCGGGTGCGACGGCGTTGACGCGGATCCCGCGGGGCCCGAGTTCCAATGCGGCGACCTCGGTGAGCATCGACAGACCCGCCTTGGCCGAGCAGTAGGCGCTCATCCCGATCGCGGGCTGGCGGGCGTTCAGCGAGGTCAGGGAAACGATCGTGCCGCCTTCGCGCAGATGCCGTCCGGCGTGCTTGATCACCAGGAAGCCCCCGGTCAGGCAGACGTCCACCACGGAGCGGAACTGCTCGGCGTCGAGGTCGGTGATCATGCCGAATCCGCTGAACCCCGCGCAGTTCACCACCACATCGAGTCCGCCCTCGCGGGCGACGACGCCGTCGAACAACCGGGCCACCGTGTCCTCGTCGGTGACCTCGACGGCGGCCCAGCTGTGCGGGTCACCCAATTCCCCGGCGCACTGGCGGGCGCCGTCGGTGTTTCGGTCGGCGATCGTCACCCGAGCGCCTTCGGCGGCCAGGACGCGGGCGGTGGCCCAGCCGATCCCGGAGGCTCCACCGACGACGACGGCGACTCGCTGGTTGTTCATGTGATCCTCCGGTCGGCTTCGGGTGCGCCCCATCTGCGGCGCACCGCGTCCCACGGGTTCGCGTAGCGACCCGGCTGACGGTAGTAGGGCGACTGGCGTCTGAGGTACTGGCGCGCCAGTGGGGCGATCATTCGCAGCGGGTAGCGCTTCCAACCGGCGTTCTGGGCGGTCTCGGCCAGCATCTGCGGCCACGAGTGGTGTTGATGGCCCAGCAGTTCCTGGGCGGTGGCCGAATCCATCCAGTCGGTGGCGAACCAGGCGTTGTCGTCGGCGGGGTCACCCCTGCGGCCCACCGGTAGCGCCCCCACCAGGCCCATGGCCGCCGCAGTCGAGGATCCGATCTCGCCCTGGATGAGGCGGTGGCTGTCGTCGCCACCGATCAGCAGCGTTCGCCCGACGACGTCGGCGGTGGTGGCCGCCGCGAAAGCGTGTGCCACATCGCGGACGTCGACGGTCTGCAACCGGCCGTCGGTCGGCAGGACGCCTTCGAAGTAGATGAGGTTGGGGTCGGTGTCCCAGCTGATATCGACCGAGAGCACCCCGCCGAGTCGCAGGATCACCCAGTCCAGGGCCGAGGCCCGGACGATCTCTTCGCTGTCCACCTTGTGTCGACCGTAGACGTCGTACGGGTTGACCGGGGTGTCGGCGGTCAGCACGTCGCTGATCCGGTGCGGGTTGCGTGGGCCGTAGACGGCGATGCTGGACGCCTGCACGAAGCGAGTCGTCTTGCACTGTTCCGCAGCGGCTTTCACCAAATGCCCGGTTGCGTCCACATTGACTGTGCGGGCACGTTCCGGCTTGGAGTAGCACAACGGTGGGATGATCGCGGCCAGGTGGATGATCGCCGAGGGCCGGACTGCGGCCAGTAAGTCGTCGGCCTGGCCGGGGTCGGTGAGATCGGCCCAGTGAACCGTCACGCCCACCGGAAGGGTTGCGACCTTCGCGCGGTTGGCCGGTGTGTCCAGATCTGTCGCGACGACGCGGCGACCCAATCCGGCCAGGTGCCTGACCGTCGCCGTTCCCACCAATCCGAACGCTCCGGTCACCAATACCGCGTCGGACATTGGGCCCCCTTCGCCGGCTTCGTCCTGGTTGTCATCTTGCCCGACGCCAGGTGGTGGCATGTATGGAGGCGAGCTAGTCGGAGTCGTCCTCCGTCGCCGCCAGCGCCGCCTCGATGCGGGCCTGCGCCCCGGCGAGGTGTTCCTCGCAGCGTCTGGCCAGTGCCTCGCCGCGCTCCCAGAGTTTCAGTGATGCGTCGAGATCCAGGCCGCCCTGTTCGAGCAGTCGAACCACCTCGATCAGCTGGTCGCGGCATTGTTCGTAGCCCAACTCGCCGACCGGTGTGGTGCTGTCCCTGGTGTCGGTCATGCGGCTCCCTCCCGCCCGGTGCTCTCGGCGCCGATCGCGCCGTCGGCAAGTCTGATTCGCAGGGTCGTCCCGGCCGGGGCGTCGGCCGTCGAGCGCAGCACCGGCGCTGCCCCGGGGGCCGATCTGTCGAGGGTCTGCACGATGGCATACCCGCGGGCCAGCGTGGCCGCCGGGCCCAGGGTGGACAACCGGGCGCCGAGGTGTCCGATGCGGTCGGCCTCGGCGGCTACCAGTCGGGTGATGTCGCGCCGCGCCGCGAGCAGGGCACGGTTGACCT
>JBFYOR010000168.1:0-3005 GCA_041303695.1 Mycobacterium sp.
TCGGACTTGTTGGCGTCACCGCGCACGGTGACCAGCCCGGCGGCGTTGGCCCGGTCCAGGGAGACCTGGTCGGTGTCGACGACGACGATATCGGCGGGAGCGACGCCGTCGCCGATCATGGCGGTCACGGCGGTGCGGCCCTTGGTGCCGTAGCCGACGACGACGGTGTGGTTGCGCACGCTGTTCCTCCAACGCTGAATTCTGATGGCCTGCCGCGACGCCGCGGTCAGGGTCTCCACGGTGGTGCCGATCAGGACGATCAGGAAGGCAAACCGCAGTGGGGTGATGACGATGACGTTGATCAGCCGGGCCCGCTCGGAGAACGGGGCGATATCGCCGTAGCCGGTCGTCGACAGCGACACCGTGGCGTAATAGATACAGTCCAGGAAGGTCAGTGGCTTGCCGGCGGCGTTGTTGTAGCCGTCGCGGTCGAGGTAGACGACCACCGCCGCGGTGAACAGCGCGGCCAGCGCGTAGAACAACCGGCGCGCGATGCGGCTGACCGGGGAGACGTACTTGTCCGGGATCCGCAGGTACTCGACCAGCGTGGCGTCCGGTTTGGCAGCGAGATCCTGGTCGATCGCGTCGAGGTGGCGGCGCAGCCGGCGATTAGCCACGGGAGCCCGTCACCAACGGACCCGGCCGAATCGCCGAGGGGAATGCCAGCACACGGCCATTATGTAACCATGCCGCAAACCACAACCGAACCCGTAAGCCAGCGACCCGCCTACCGGATGGCGGCGATGCTGATCGGAATCGGCGCCGGGCACTTCCTGGCGCCCAAGCCGTTCGACACCATCGTGCCCGCCGAACTGCCGGGCAGCCCGCGTTTCTACACCTACGCCTCCGGGGTGGCCGAGGTCGGCGTCGGCGCGATGCTGCTGGCCCCGCGCACCCGCCGGGCCGGGGCACTGGCGGCGGTGGCGCTGTTCCTGGCGGTGTTCCCGGCCAACCTGAACATGACCCGGATGTGGTGGAACAAGCCGGGTGCACAGAAATGGCCGATGCGCATCGCCGCGCTGGCCCGGCTGCCACTGCAGGCCCCGATGATCGTCCAGGCGCTCAGGATCCGCCGCAACGCTCCGGTTCGGGCTGCAGCAACGCGCTGAGTTCGTCGGCCTCCGGCAGCCTCTCGGGTGCGACGGTGCGCCCGGAGCGCACGTAGTGGAACGCCGCGCGCACCCGCGACACCTCGCAGCCGGTCAGCCCGGCCCAGGCCAGCCGGTAGACCGCCAGTTGGATGGCGGCATGCCGGCGGGCAGCCTCGTCGGCGGGCGGCTCGCCGGTTTTCCAGTCCACCACCGTCACCCCGCCGTCGGGGTCGGCGAAGACCGCGTCGATGCGGCCGCGGACGATCTTCTCGCCCAGCGCCATCTCGAAGGGCACCTCGACGTCCACCGGGGTGCGGGCCGCCCACCGCGAGGCACTGAAGGCGTCCTGCAGCGCGGCCAGCTGATCGGCGTCGGCGGTCTGCGGATCCCCCGCGCCGGGCAGGTCGTCGAGGTCGAACAGCCGCTCGGCGCCGTAGAAGCGCTGAACCCAGTCGTGGAACGCGGTGCCCAGGATCGCGTTCGGGTCCGGACGGGCCGGTAGCCGACGGGTCAGCCGGCGCGCGGCGGCCTCGCGGTCGCGGTCCAGGTCCACCAGGGCGCTGACCGACAGCTGGGTGGGCAGCACGACCGGGGCGGGCTCGCCGGCGCGGGCGCGTTCGGCCAGCAGCGCATCGACATCGGCGACCCAGCCGGCCGGATCGCCGGATTCGTCATCGGCCGGCGGCAGCGTCCCGGCCAGCGCGGCAGCCACCAGTTGCGCGCCGCGCTGCACCTCACCGCGCCGCCCGCCCAGCGGGTCGACCGGCCAGAGCACCTCCACGGTGTTGTCCCGCAACGGGTTCGGCTCACCGTCGGCGGGCTCGGGCTCCCAGTGCTCGATCACCCCGCAGGGCTCACCCGCCGCGGCGGATGCCTCGATGATGTCGCGGATCTCGCAGAGGAAGTCCGACGGTCCGCGGGGTTTGGCCTCGGTGGCGCCCCAGTGGTGCCCGGACAGCAGCAGGGTGTCCTCGGTGCGGGTCAGCGCGACGTAGAGCAGCCGGCGCTCCTCATCGAGCCGGCGCGCCAGCAGGGTGTCGCGGTGGCTGTCGATGACGTCCGACAGTGCCTTGCGGTCGTTGACCGCCGAGGTGTCCAGCACCGGCACGCCGTGCAGACCGGCCCCGGCCTGATCGCCGGCCCGGTCCCCGCGCAGCAGCGGCGGCAGATCGCCGGCGTCGGTGAGCCAGGTCCGCTTGGACGCCGTCGACGGGAACACCCGCGCGCTCAGATGCGGCACCGCCACGATCTGCCACTCCAGGCCCTTGGCGGCGTGCACCGTCAGCACCTGCACCCTCCCCGGGGCCACGCCGATCTCGGCGGGGGCTAGGCCGTTCTCGACCGCCGCGGCCGCGTCGAGGTAGGCCAGCAGTCCGGCCACATCGGCCCCGGGCCGTTCGGCGTAGCGGGCGACGACATCGGCGAAGCGGTCCAGGTGCTCGCCGCCGGTGCCGGCTACCCCGGCCGGACGGGCCGCGAGCACCTCGGCGTCGACCCCGAGCATGCGGCGCACCTCGGCCACCAGGTCGGTCAGCGGGTGGGCCAGAAAGCCGCGCAGCCGGGCCAGTTCGGCGCCGACCAGGCCGATCCGCCGGTAGCCCTCCGCCGTGTACGCGCCGGCCGGACCGGGGTCGGCCAGCGCGTCGGCCAGCGCGGCGGCCTCGACATCGGCGGCGGCCGCCTCGGCGATCTGCCGGGCCGACACCGCCGCCGGGCGCTGCCCGTCCAGAACCACCGCCCGGCGCCACAGCGCGGCGAGATCCCGTGCGCCCAGCCGCCAGCGGGGGCCGGTGAGGACCTCCATGGCGGCCGCGCCGGCGGTGGGGTCGGCGACCAGTCGCAGCATCGAGATCACCTGGGCCACTTCGGCAATCGACAGCAACCCGGCCAGTCCCACCACCTCGACGGGAATTC
>JBFYOR010000169.1:0-2691 GCA_041303695.1 Mycobacterium sp.
GCTACGACCTGCCCGTTGCGGGCTTCCAAGCCGTTGGCATGCGCCTGGACCCCGCACCGAACGCGCCGCAGACGTTGGACCCGTCAACCATCAGCCAGGTTTCGGTCTACATCCTCGACAAGCAGCAGGGGCCCTTCGACATCACCATCAGCTCGATCGAGGCCACCGGCTGAGGACGCGGTGCAGGCCTAGCAGGCTGGCCGTCATGGGACCTTCCAGCGGTCGTGCCACCGACGCCGCTCACTGAACCTTGATGACCTTCACGATGACCGGGGCGTCAGACTTAACCACTGATCCGGCGCCCGGCACCATTCCAACCACCTTCCAGTCCTTGGCTACCTCGACCGTGCTGTACTTCTTGTTCGAGGACGCCAGTTCCACTTTGGTCAGTCCGAGATCTTCAAGCTTCGCCTTGGCAACCTCGGCGTTCTCGCCGTAAATGTCGGGAAGTGTCACGTACGTACCCGGCTTCGCAGCCGAAGTGGCTGAAGTGACTGAAGTCGCTGAAGGGTCTGCGACCGTGGCCGGTGGCTGCTGGCTGGTCGTCCCGCAGGCCACCATCGTGAGCGCGGACGCTACCAATAACGTAAGCCTCATCGATTTCATGAGACCACAGCGTAGATACGATTCGCTCGAGTGCTTGGTCATTCGGGCTTCTCGAAGGGCGCGAACAACTCGGACCACGACCGAGCCAGCAGCTGGTACTCCTCCTCGCAGCCGGCCGCGCGGCCCTCAGGCAGCTCCCCGTCGGTGACGAGGGCGCCGAACTGCACGGGGTCCGATCCGTACATCCAGCACAGCATGTTGTACATGCGGGCCTGATCCACAGGATGCTTGCCAGCGAGGTCCTCCTCCGACAGGGCTCCACCGCCCTCGGCGTAATGCTCGAACATCCGGGCGTAGTCGCGGACCGCCCGTTCGGCACCGGGTTCCACGTTGCCGTTCGCATCGGGGGCGAGAAATAGGTACACCACAAGCTGGTCGGCGGCGTCCTCCTCCTTACCGGTGATCGGCAGGTTTCCCATGTCGATTGCCGCATGGGCAAGCTCGTGATAGAACGTGGCACGGGTGGCGTTGAGGGCGGCCGGGATCGGATCGGCGTCGCCGGCCGCTTTGAAGGAACGCAAACTCTGGTTGGCGTCCTCGTAGCAAATAGTGATCTTGTTCTCTGCTCGGTTCCAGTACGCGTTCGGCTCGCCGCACTGCGCCCCAACCAAAGCGATGTCGTGCGGCAGTTTGAGCGTGCCGTTGACCTTCTCGGCAATGTTCTCGAGAAGGTGCGTCCGCATCATCATTGTGCGACCGGCGATTGCCTGCCCGCTAGAAGCTTTCTCGTAGGTCACATTCAGCCGCGGTTCGGCGGAACCCGATCCGCACCCCGAGGCCACCAGTGCCGCCATTGCGACGAGACCGGGCGTGGAGTTCCGCCACACCTTGAGCGGATTCAGTCGCCCGGTTTGGCGGTCGGTGCTGCGGGCGCCTTGATCTCGGGCTTGAACGAGTTCCGAGGCTTGGATTCCGGCTCTTTCTGAACCGACCTCTTGGAATCGACCTGGTTTTCAGTTTGCTGGGTCGGTGCCGGGGCTTGCTTGGCGCTACAGCCGACCGTCAGCCCCATGCCGACCACAGCCAGTCCGGCCACGGACAAAGCGACACGACGGGTTAAACCAGAATTCTGCATTGGGCGACGGTACAGCCCCGCATGTCTGAATCGCAAGCATTCGGCGATCGCGATCAGGACTCCGCCGCCGCCATTTCCGCCCGTTTGGCCAGCGCCAACTCCCGGATTGTGGCGAGGTCCTCATCGGTATAGACACCGTTGACACCGGAGATCGCGGCGAGCTTCATACCGTGCTTGAGCCCGAGCCGATAGATCTCCTTGACCTTCTCCCATTCGATATTGCGCCCGACGGTGAACGTTTCATAGCGGCCCTCGAGCGCCAGGACGATGGTCTCGGCCAGGCAGGCGTAGGCAACGCCCTTCGGCAGGCCGATTCCCTTCATCTGCGGATCGCCGGGCAGTTCGATCTCTCCGGACTCGATGACCAGCACATCGGGCCGCTTGGCAACGTCCTCGGCCGAAAGGTCCAGCGGGCGTGCGACGTCGGTGATGACCGCACCCGGCTTCACCTTCATGATGTCGAGCACCTTCTTGCCGGCCCCCGAGGTGGCCGTGACGATGACATCCATATCAGCGATGTGCTCGTCGGCGTCGGCACCCACGTGGACCGTCGCCCGCGGGTGTTCCCGCTCGATATCTTCCTTCAGCGCCAGCAGCTTGGCCGGCTCGATGGAGACCAGCCACAGTTCGTCGGCGGCCATCGCCAACAGCCGCGCACACACTGAGCCGATGGCGCCGGTCGCACCGACCACCATCGCCTTACCCTTGATATGTCCCTTGGTGTCCACGTCGGCGATGCCGAGTCGGCGGAGCGCGTCATGGGCGGCCCACAGCGCACCGGAGGCGCTGTAGGAGTTTCCCGTGGTGATGGGCAGCGGTGCCCGCTTGGCCACCGTGACACCGGCGTCGCCGACGACCTTGGTGAACGCGCCCAGGCCCATGATCTGGGCGCCCATCTTCTGTGCCATATCGGCCGCCGCGAGCAGCCGCGAGTAGGTGAACTCCGGATCGTGGGCCATCAGTTCTTTCGGGGTGCCGCCGACGGTGATGAGCCAGCCTTCGACCTCAGC
>JBFYOR010000170.1:0-2596 GCA_041303695.1 Mycobacterium sp.
ACGTCGAACAGCGCGACATCCTCGAGCAGGTCGCCGGCCCCGGTGCGCACCGCGTCGATCACGTCCTGGGCCGCCACCCCGGCCTCGACGACCAGGCTGAGGTCCTGGAACACGGCCGGAAAAGGCGCAATACGGGGGGCGGGCAGGACCTCCACGACGGGTATGGCGCCGAGATTCATTTCGACCGCGCAACTGCCCTTGGGCAGTCCGGACCGTTCCACGACGGCCGGGTGAAGTTGCCCGGCGTGCCCGACGACTCGGCCATCGAGGACGATCTCGGCGCAGCGGCCCGGATGCCACGGCAGGTGCTGGGCCGGCCGCAGTGCGACGGCAACCCCGCAGGCCCGGGCGATCACCCGGGCGGCCTCGAAGGCGTCGGCCGCCTCGACCGGCCGTCCCGGCCCCCATGGCCCCCGCGGTTCGCGCAGTCCGCACAGCACTGCCGCCACATGCACGGGTTGGTGCGGCAGTGACGCGTCGAGCAAGTCGATCTCCTCGTCGGTCGGCCGCCGGTGGGTGGGGATCAGATCGACAGCCCGGGTGTGCTCGGTCGGCTGCACGACCTGGGCGATGGAGAACAGTGCGACATCACCGAACCCGCGGGAAACATTGCGGGACAACGCCTCCAGCAATGCCGGCAGCAGTGTGGTGGCCAGCTCGGGCCGGTCGGCCTCCAGCGGGTTCAGCACCGCGGTTGTGCTGCGTCGCGGATCGTCGGCGGGCAGGCCCCACCGATCGAACACTCCGGCCGGCAGGAACGGGGTGGGCAGTACCTCCACGAAGCCGGACAGCGCCAGCGCCTTGCCGATGGCGCGGCGGCGCTTCTGGTCCGATGTCAGACCCTGGCCGGCCGGGGCCGGCGGCAACACCGAGGGGATGACGTCGAGGCCCTCCAGTCGCAACACCTCCTCGACGAGGTCGGCGGCCTGGACCAGGTCGGGCCGCCAACTCGGCGGGGTGACGGTGAGTACCGGGCTGTCGGGCCGTGCGGAGACCCGGGCGCCGATCTGGGTGAGCCGGCGCACCGTCGCACCGTCGGGATAGGTCACCCCGGCGATCCGGTCGGGCAGGTCGACGGGCATCAGCACGGGCGGCGGCGAGAAGTCGTCCCGCGACGGGTCACCGCGCCAGTCGGTGAGCCTGGGCGCCACTGTGCCACCGGCGATCTCGGCGAGCAGAGCCGAACAACGGTCGATCGCCGCCACCGAGATGGCCGGATCGACCGAGCGTTCGTAGCGGCGGCCGGCCTCGCTGACCAGGTGCAGCCGGCGAATGGTGCGCGACACCGCGGCCGGATCCCACACCGCGGCTTCCAGGAGCACGTCGGTGGTGGTGTCGTCGATCTCGGTGGTTCCCGCGCCCATCACCCCGCCGATGGCCGCGACGGCGACATCGTCGGCGATCAGCACATCGCCCGGGTCGAGGCGGCGGTCCACCCCGTCCAGGGTGACGACGGTCTCCCCCGGCCGGGCGAACCGGACCGAGAAGTCGCCGCGGATCCGGCTGCTGTCGTGGGCGTGCATGGGATGGCCGAGTTCGAGCATGACGTAGTTGGTGACGTCGACGGCCGGTGAGATCGGCCGGATTCCGCACAGCATGAGCCGGCGGCGCAACCACCACGGCGATACCGCCGCCGGGTCGATGCCGGTTACCGGCCGCAGAGCGAAGCGGCTGACTCCGGTCCCGGGCGCAATGTGAACCGGCAGTGCCTGACCCTCGACCGGCAGGCTCGGCACGATATCCGGATTGACGGCGGGGTCGACGAAGTCCAGGTCGTAGGCGCAGGCGATCTCGCGGGCGATACCGCGCACCGACATGCCGTAGCCGCGGTCCGGGGTGATCGCCAGGTCGAAGACCACATCATCCAGACCGAGGATCTCGTGAGCGTCGGCACCGGGTTCCGCGGTGCCCGGGGGTAGCACCAGGATGCCGGAATGGTCGGCACCCAGGCCCAGTTCCGCCGCCGAGCAGATCATGCCGTCGGAGGTGCGGCCGTAGGTCTTGCGGGTGGCGATGTGGAAATCGCCGGGCAGCACTGCGCCAGGAAGTGCAACCGCCACCAGGTCGCCGACGGAGAAATTCGTTGCCCCGCAGACGATGTCGCGGTCATGCTGCTCGCCCACATCCACCGTGCAAGCCCGGATGGGCTTCTTGAACTCGGCGAGTTCCTCGATCCCGGTCACCCGGCCGACGGTCAGCGGTCCGCTCACCGGCCCGAGGGCGATGATGCCCTCGACCTCATGGCCGACCCGGATCAGCGCGTGTTCGAGATCCTGGGGTTCGACATCCCATCCGGGGGCGCCGGCCTGCACCACCTCGCGCAGCCAACTGTAGGGAAGTCGCATTACAACCCCACCCCGAACGGTAGTGAGAAGCGCACGTCGCCCTCGACCATGTCGCGCATGTCGGGAATGCCGTTGCGGAACTGCAGGGTCCGCTCCAGCCCGCAGCCGAACGCGAAACCGGAATAGACCTCCGGGTCGATCCCGGCCGCGCGCAGCACGTTGGGATTGACCATGCCGCAGCCGCCCCACTCGACCCAGCCGGGTCCGCCCTTTTTGTTCGGAAACCAGACGTCCACCTCGGCGGACGGCTC
>JBFYOR010000171.1:0-9653 GCA_041303695.1 Mycobacterium sp.
CCGAAGATGACGTTGAGCGGCACCACGATGGCCACCACCAGCAGAGAGAGCTGAAGAGCTGAGATGGCTGCCGGTGTGGTGATCGAGCCCACGAAGGCGGAGAATCCGGGCGAGAACGTCCGCCAGAGGATCAGGCCGACCGGGACGGCGATCAGCACCAGCACATAGCCCAGCGCGATGTAGCGGCTGAGGAGGCGGGCCGCGGGCGAGAGAATCACGGTGCGAGCTCCTCGCGGCGGGCCGCACGGGATCCCACGGCCCGCAGCACGAGCAAGACCAGGAACGAGACTGCCAGCAGCACAATGGAAACCGCCGCGGCGCCGGTTCGGTCGTCGTTCTCGATCAGGGTCCGGATCCACTGCGAGGACACCTCGGTCTCGCCGGGCACCGCGCCGCCGATCAGAACGACCGACCCGAATTCGCCGATCGCGCGGGAAAACGCCAACCCGGCGCCGGACAGCAGTGCCGGCAACAGGGCCGGCAGGACCACCCTGGCGAAGATGACCGGGTTGGTGGCCCCCAGCGACGCTGCCGCCTCCTCGACCTCCTGGTCGAGTTCCAGAAGCACCGGTTGCACGGAACGCACGACGAACGGCAACGTGACGAACAGCAGCGCTACCCCCACACCCCATTTGGTGTGCTGCAGATGCAGATTCACCGGGCTGTTGGGCCCGTACAACGCCAGCATCACCAGGCTCGCCACAATCGTCGGCAACGCGAACGGCAGGTCGATCACCGCGTCGACCAACCGCTTGCCGACGAAGTCGTCACGGACCAGCACCCAGGCGACCAGCAGCCCGAACACCGCGTTGACCAGGGTCACGCCGATCGAGATGGTCAACGTCACCCGGAACGAGTCGACGGCGGCCGTCGAGGTGATCGCCGCCCGAAAAGCCGCCCAACCGCCCTTACCGGACTGCCACACGATGGCAGCCAGTGGCAGCAGGACGATGATGCTCAGCCAGATGGACGCCGCCCCCGCCAGCGCCGGGGTCGTCCCGTGGCGCCGACCCGAGGCAGCCGCCCGGGTTTCGGGGCCGGCGGCTGCCGTCATCCGGTCGCCTTCTTGTAAATGGTCGTGATGGCCCCAGTGTCCTTGTCGAACAGGGCGGGATCCACCGTGCTCCACCCGCCGAGGTCGGCGATCGTCCACAACTTCTCTGGCGCCGGGAATTGCCTGGCGAACTCCTTGACGACGGCCGGGTCGACGGGCCGGAAACCCGCCTGAGCCCAGATCTTCTGGCCTTCCGGGGTGTACAGGAAGTTCTTCAGCGCGTTGGCCTTATCCAGGTGGGCGCTGGTGTTCACCACCGCGACCGGGTTCTCGATCTTGAACGTCTGCGGCGGATTGACGTACTCGACGTCCTTCCCCTGCCGTTGGACGTGGATGGCCTCGTTCTCGTAACTGATCAGGACATCGCCGGTGCCCTGCAGGAACACGTCGGTCGCTTCCCGTCCGGAACTGGGCCGGGTCTTGATGTGGTCGTTGACCAAGGTGGTGACGAAATCCAGTCCGGCCTGTTGATCGCGCCCGCCCGCGCTCTTCGCGGCGTACGGCGCCAGCAGGTTCCACTTGGCCGAGCCGGAGCTCAGCGGACTGGGGGTGACCACCTCGATCCCGGGTGCCAACAGGTCGTCCCAGTCCTTGATGTTCCTGGGGTTGCCCTTGCGAACCACCAGGGAGACCACCGAACCGAACGGGACCCCCTTGGTCACATCGAGGTTCCACTCCGGGGTGACCTTGCCGGCCTTGACCAGCCGGGTGACGTCCGGTTCGACCGAGAAGTTCACGATATCGGCGGGCTTGCCGTCCACCACCGAGCGGGATTGGTCGCCGGACGCGCCGTAGGACGTCGTGACCGCCACCCCTTCGCCGTCCGGGGTTGCGGCGAACGCCGGAATGATCTTGCTCCAGCCGGGTTCGGGAACGGCGTAGGCCACCAGCGTCAGAGTCGTCTCGGCATCCTGGCCGTCCCCGCCGCCGACCTCGTCGCTCGCTCCACCGCCGCAACCGGCGATCACGGTCACGGTGGCGGCCAGCACCGCAGCGGTGCGCAGGCGGGGGAAGGTGGTCCTGAACATCACAACAGCCTCTCTCGATCACGGGTAGCCAGGGGCACGCCCGTCACGATCAAAGCAAGGGAATCAGCGAAATGCCGTGACCACAGACAATTGTCCGACGGGCGGAGATTGTCAGCGACAACAGTGGGCATCGACGGCGACGGCGAGCACCGGAAGTGCACTGCCTTCAACCGTCGATCGCATGGCCCGCAGCCTAACAGAGCCGGGCACCGTCATCGGTTGAGCAACCAGAACACCACGATCAGAACCAGCAAGGCGGCCAGCGCGAGCGTCACGCGGGACCGCGGCATCCCGCTCAACGCCCCACCCGCCGGCCTTCGCGCACCCGGCGGAACACCCGGATGCCATTGCCCAGCAGCGCATCCATCGTCACGGCGATCCCGAAGGCCAGGACCAACACCACCGGCATCACGATCAGCGTCTGCAGCACGAAGCTCAGGCCGGACAGCCACAGTTCGGCGCTGTCCCACCAACTCAGGAATCCGGCCACCGGTCCACCCTATTCCCCGGGTCAGGCCGCCGCGGTTTCTGGTCCGATCGGTAGACGCCGGACGTCCCGACCGCCATGATGACGGGATGGTTCTGCATGCTCAACCAGCAGTTGAGGACATCGGTGGCGGCAACGGCCGGGATGCCCCGGGTGCACCGCCGACCCTTGCCGAGCCGGATCCGGATATGCCGGCCGGACCCCGGCGCAGTCCCTTCCCGCCCATCGCCGACTACGCCTTCCTCTCCGACTGCGAGAACACCTGCCTGATTTCGGCCGCCGGGTCCGTGGAGTGGATGTGCGTACCGCGCCCGGACTCACCCAGTGTGTTCGGCTCGATCCTGGACCGCGGGGCCGGACACTTCCGGCTCGCGCCGTACGGGGTGGCGGTACCGGCTGCCCGGCGCTACCTGCCGGGAAGCCTGATCATGGAGACCACCTGGCAGACCCCCACCGGCTGGATCATCGTGCGCGACGCGTTGGTGATGGGACCCTGGCACGACCTGGAGGCGCGCTCCCGGACACACCGGCGCACCCCGATGGACTGGGATGCCGAGCACATCCTGCTGCGCACCGTGCGGTGTGTCAGCGGCACCGTCGAACTGGTGATGAACTGCGAGCCGTCGTTCAACTACGGCCGGGTCAACGCGGCCTGGGAATACTCGGCCAACGCCTACGGCGAAGCGATCGCCCGGGCCAGGACCGATCCGGACGCCCAACCGACGCTGCGCCTGACCACCAATCTGAGGATCGGTATCGAAGGCCGGGAGGCCCGGGCCCGGACACGGCTCAAGGAGGGCGACAACGTCTTCGTCGCACTGTCGTGGTCGAAGCACCCGTCACCGCAGACCTATGAACAGGCCACCGAGAAGATGTGGCAGACCAGCGAGGCCTGGCGGCAGTGGATCAATATCGGCGACTTTCCCGACCACCCCTGGCGGTCCTATCTGCAGCGCAGCGCGCTGACACTCAAAGGCCTGACCTATTCGCCAACCGGCGCACTGTTGGCGGCAAGCACCACCTCGCTGCCCGAAACCCCACGCGGAGAACGCAACTGGGACTACCGCTACGCCTGGGTGCGCGATTCCACGTTCGCATTATGGGGTCTATACACCCTCGGCCTGGACCGTGAGGCCGACGACTTCTTCTCCTTCATCGCCGATGTATCCGGTGCCAACAACGGTGAGCGAAAACCCCTGCAGGTGATGTACGCCGTCGGCGGCGAGCGCGAGTTGGTCGAGGAGGAGCTGGACCATCTCTCCGGCTATGACGGAGCCCGGCCGGTGCGCATCGGCAACGGCGCCTACAACCAACGCCAGCACGACATCTGGGGCACCATGCTGGACTCGGTGTATCTGCACTGCAAGTCCCGGGAGAGCATCTCCGACCAGTTGTGGCCGGTGCTCAAGGAGCAGGTCGACGAGGCCATCAAGCACTGGCGCGAACCGGACCGGGGCATCTGGGAGGTGCGCGGCGAACCGCAGCACTTCACCTCATCGAAGGTGATGTGCTGGGTTGCACTGGACCGCGGTGCGCGACTTGCCGAACTGCAGGGATCCAAGAGTTACGCCCAGCAGTGGCGGGAGATCGCCGACGAGATCAAGGCCGACGTGCTCGCCAACGGCGTGGATAGTCGCGGGGTGTTCACCCAGCGATACGGCGACGACGCACTGGACGCGTCGCTGCTGCTGGTTCCGCTGCTGAGGTTCCTGCCACCCGACGACCCGCGGGTGCGGGCCACCGTGCTGGCGATCGCCGACGAACTCACCGAGGACGGCCTGGTGCTGCGCTACCGGGTCCATGAGACCGACGACGGCCTCGAAGGCGAGGAGGGCTCATTCACGATCTGCTCGTTCTGGCTGGTATCGGCCCTGGTGGAGATCGGCGAGGTGAGCCGGGCCCGGCATCTGTGCGAGAAACTGCTGTCGTTCGCCAGTCCGCTGCATCTCTACGCCGAGGAGATCGAACCCAGCACCGGCCGCCATCTCGGTAACTTCCCGCAGGCGTTCACCCACCTGGCGCTGATCAACGCCGTGGTCCATGTGATCCGGGCCGAGGAGCAGGCCGACGGCACCGGGATCTTCCAACCGGCCAACTCCCCCGGCTGAGCGGTCACCGCAGGCTGTTGACGTTCTCGAGCATCAGCCGGACCAGATCGGCCGCCCGGCCGGCGGCTACCCGCCGCGACGCCAGCGCATCGGTGACCGCCACGTCCACGTCGACGATGCAGTCGGCCGCGACGCCGACGGCGTGCTCGGTGGGAAAAGCCGGCTCATCATCGGTCTCACCACTGAGGATCGTCGCGGACAGCACCCCGTCTTCGGCCCGCACGTCGGTCACCGTCCATCGCAGTACGGCAGTCGGGGTGATCTGGACCGTCACCGGGGTGTCCTCGCAGGCCTGCCACTGCGCGACGAAGGTGTCGAACATCCGCATCGCCTCGGCATCGGAGTCGAAACGCACCACCCCGGTGTGGGCACTGGACACCGTCAGACCCTCGCCGAAACGGGCGAAGTCCCGCAGTGCCACGCCGGTGACATCACCGGTCTCGTACACCGCCTGCATCAAGGGGGTGGCCGGGCCGAGGCATTCCACCGGGGTGACCTGGCTGCCGTCCCGAATCCCGTTGGGCAGCAGGTCGATCGACCCCACCGACGCGGGACCGGTGGGGTCCAGCCGGTTGCCCACAGCCTGATTCACCTGCTCCGGGGTGGGCAGCACGGCTTGCAGGCCGGTGGACTGCCGACGCGACGGGGCGCCCTCGATGGTGGTGGCGCAGCCGGTCAGCAGTAGCGCACCCAACGCGACACCGAGCACCCGAGCGACCGGACAGTCGTGAGTAATGGCCCCCTACTTTCGCGTCTTGTCGCCCGGCTTGTCTCCGGCGGAGTCAGTGGACAGCGCGGCGACGAAGGCCTCCTGCGGAACGTCGACCCGACCGATGGTCTTCATCCGCTTCTTGCCTTCCTTCTGCTTCTCCAGCAGTTTGCGCTTGCGGGTGATGTCACCGCCGTAGCACTTGGCGAGCACATCCTTGCGGATGGCCCGAATATTCTCCCGGGCAATGATTTTCGACCCGATCGCGGCCTGGATCGGCACCTCGAACTGCTGACGCGGGATGAGCTCCTTGAGCTTGGTGGTCATCTTGTTGCCGTAGGCCTGGGCGGAGTCCTTGTGCACGATGGCACTGAATGCGTCGACCGCCTCGCCCTGCAGCAGGATGTCGACCTTGACCAACGCGGCCTCCTGCTCGCCGGCCTCCTCGTAGTCCAGGCTGGCGTAACCGCGGGTGCGCGACTTCAGCGAGTCGAAGAAGTCGAAGATGATCTCGCCCAACGGCATGGTGTAGCGCAGTTCGACACGTTCGGGTGACAGGTAGTCCATGCCGCCGAGCTCACCGCGCCGGGACTGACACAGTTCCATGATGGTGCCGATGAACTCACTCGGTGAGATCACCGTGCACTTGACCACCGGCTCGTAGATCTCGCGCATCTTGCCCTCGGGCCAGTCCGACGGGTTGGTGACGACCTTCTCGGCACCGTCCTCGGCGACCACGCGGTACACCACGTTGGGCGAGGTGGAGATCAGGTCGAGATCGAACTCGCGCTCCAGGCGCTCGCGGGTGATCTCCATGTGCAGCAGTCCCAGGAAGCCGCACCGGAATCCGAAGCCCAATGCCACCGAGGTCTCCGGCTCGTAGGTCAGCGCGGCATCGTTGAGCTGCAGCTTGTCCAGCGCCTCACGCAGGTTCGGGTAGTCGGATCCGTCGACCGGGTACAGACCGGAGTAGACCATCGGCTTGGGTTCGCGATAGCCGATCAGCGCCTCGGTGGCTCCGTTGCGGGCGCTGGTGACGGTGTCGCCGACCTTCGACTGGCGGACGTCCTTGACACCGGTGATGAGGTAGCCCACCTCGCCGACGCCGAGGCCTCCGGTGGGCTTGGGCTCCGGGGAGACGACGCCGACCTCAAGCAGTTCGTGGGTGGCCCCGGTGGACATCATCTTGATCTTCTCGCGCGGGGTGATCTTGCCGTCCACCACCCGGACGTAGGTGACCACGCCGCGGTAGATGTCGTAGACCGAGTCGAAGATCATCGCCCGGGCGGGGGCGTCGGCATTTCCGGTGGGGGCCGGCACTCGCCGCACCACCTCGTCGATCAGAGCGGGGACCCCCTCGCCGGTCTTGCCGGACACCCGCAGCACATCGCCGGGCTCGCAGCCGATGATGTGGGCCAGTTCGCCGGCGTAGCGTTCCGGGTCGGCGGCGGGCAGGTCGATCTTGTTGAGCACCGGGATGATCGTCAGGTCGCGGTCCAGCGCCAGGTAGAGGTTGGCCAGCGTCTGGGCCTCGATGCCCTGGGCGGCGTCGACCAGCAGCACCGCGCCTTCGCAGGCCTCCAGCGCCCGGGACACCTCGTAGGTGAAGTCGACGTGACCCGGGGTATCGATCAGGTGCAGCACGTACTCGCCCGGCGCGACGCCCTCGACACCGTCGCGCACCACCCACGGAAGGCGGACGTTCTGAGCCTTGATGGTGATCCCGCGCTCCCGCTCGATGTCCATCCGGTCCAGATACTGCGCGCGCATATCGCGGTCGGCGACGACACCGGTCAGTTGCAGCATCCGGTCGGCCAGCGTGGACTTGCCGTGATCGATGTGGGCGATGATGCAGAAGTTCCGGATCTGCGCCGGCGCAGTGAACGTCTTGTCGGCGAAACTGCTGATGGGAATCTCCTGGTGGGCGGGCGGCGTCCGGCCCGACCAGCGTATCGACCCGGGCGGGGCAGGGCACAATCGCGACGCGCCCCTGGCGGCGAGTCGTCGCTATGCTGTCGAGAATGGCGTCGCAGTGGAGGACGTTCCAGCGGTTGGCGGAACATCTTGTCTTCAACGAGGCTCCCAAGCTCATCCGTCAGCTTCAGAGCCCCAACGGTGTGCAACGCACCCTTCAGCAGGGCCTTGCCCAGGGTCTCCGGTTGGGTATCGACGTGCTGATGGCCACCGCGCTACCCGCCGATCCGCCTGTGGCGATCATGGCGGGACGGCCGGTCACCAGCGACAGCACCCCGACCTCGCACCGGGCCCGCCGGGTGATCTACGCGCCGGACCTCGACGGTCGTGCCGACCCTGGTGAGATCGTCTGGACCTGGGTGGTCTACGAGGACGACCCGACCCGCGGCAAGGACCGCCCGGTGCTGGTGGTCGGCCGGGACCGCCAGACTCTGCTGGGCCTGATCCTGTCCAGCCAGGCCCACCACGCCCACGACCCGGGCTGGGTCGGTATCGGGTCGGGTAGCTGGGACTACGAGGGCCGCCAGAGCTGGGTGCGGCTGGACCGGGTGCTGGACGTGCCCGAGGAGAGCATCCGCCGGGAGGGGGCCATCATGGACCGTCACACCTTCGAAGTGGTCGCCACCCGGCTTCGCGCCGAGTACTCCTGGAGTTAGCTACCCCCCTGGATAGTTAGCTACCCCCTTGGGTGATGTAGTCCCGCAACTGCTGGCGCTCGGCCTGCAACTCCTGCATCCGGTTCTTGACCACGTCACCGATGCTGACGATGCCGACCAACCGGCCGTCCTGCAGGACGGGGACGTGCCGGACCCGGTTGTTGGTCATCACGGCGGCCAAGTCGTCGACCCGGTCGTCGGGGCCGCACGTCACCACCACGGCGCTCATGATGTCGCCGACCGGACGGCGCAGCAGTTCGGGACCGTGCTGGTGGAGGCAGCGCACGATATCGCGTTCCGAGACGATGCCGATCACGCCGGCGCTGCCGGCGTCGGTACGCAGGTCGGGGCCGATCACCACCATGGCGCCGACATTGTGGACCCCGAGTTCGGCCAGCAGACCGGTCACGGTGGTGGTCGCGGTGACCGTCGCCACCGTCGAGCCCTTGCTGCGCAGAATGTCCGCGATACGCATGGGACGTCCCCTATCGAATGTGATCGATGTCACATCAGGCTACGGCGCTGGGCGGCGCCGCGGAAGGGGGTGGCGGGTAAGACAGTCAGATGGACATCACCCTGCTCGGAACCGGAAGCCCGTTGGTCGACCCGAACCGGGCCGGACCATCCACGTTGGTGAGCGCCGGCGGGCAGACCTTTCTGGTGGACTGCGGTCGCGGCGTGCTGATGCGGGCGGCCGCAGCCGGGGTGGGTGCGGCCGGCGTCACAGCCCTGCTGCTGACACATCTGCACAGCGACCACATCACCGACCTCTCCGATGTCATCACCACCCGGTGGGTCACCACGATCGGCCCGAACCCGCTGCCGATCATCGGCCCGCCCGGCACCAGAAAGGTGGTGGAGGCCACCCTGGCCGCACTGGCCCCGGATATTTCCTACCGGATCGGCCACCACGCCGACATCACCGAACCACCCCGCCTGGAGGTACACGAATTCACCGACGGGCAGGTTTGGGACTCCGCGGGCGTACGGATCACCGCCGCCCCCACCGACCACCGACCGGTGGAGCCCACCCTCGCCTTCCGGATCGAACACGGCGGCGAATCGGTGGTGCTGGCCGGCGACACGGTGCCGTGCACGACCCTCGATGAGTTGGCCCGGGGCGCGAATATGCTGGTGCACACCGTAATCCGCAAGGACCTGGTGGCACTGATGCCCGCGCAACGGATCCGGGACATCCTGGACTACCACTCATCGGTGGAACAGGCCGCCGCCACTGCCGCCCGCGCCGGAGTGGGCACCCTGGTACTGACTCACTATGTGCCGCCGCTGATCCCCGGACAGGAGGATCAGTGGCGGGCACTGGCCGCCGCGGAGTTCGACGGCCGGATCGAACTCGGCGACGACCTGCTGCGGATCGCGGTGATCTGAGCCCTCAAGCCAGCCTTGTCATCTCAACGATCACATCGAGGTCGCTGGAGCCCTGTCCCAGGTAGATACCCTTCAACGGGGTGACATCGGCATAGCTGCGCCCGAAGCCCACACTGACGTACTGCTCATTGATCTCGGTGTGGTTGGTGGGGTCGTAATTCCACCAGCTGCCGGTCCAGGCCTGAATCCAGGCGTGACTCTCCCCCTCGACCGCCTCCCCGATCACCGCATCCTCCTGGGGGTGCAGG
>JBFYOR010000172.1:0-8698 GCA_041303695.1 Mycobacterium sp.
CCGACACTCGGGCGTCGGTGGCTCTCTCGAAGTGATAGACGACCTCGGCGGTGGCCCGGTCGCCGGTGACGGCGAACCGGGTGACATCGTCGACGATGCGGGCGCCCTTGTCGGCCTTGGACTGCCGCTGATCAGCCAGTACCCCGGATTCGGTGCCCTGCTGGG
This sequence comes from Mycobacterium sp., assembly GCA_041303695.1. Classification (GTDB taxonomy): domain Bacteria; phylum Actinomycetota; class Actinomycetes; order Mycobacteriales; family Mycobacteriaceae; genus Mycobacterium. Next base: position 166 of record JBFYOR010000172.1, read on the forward strand.
CGACGCAGGTGAAGCTCTGGAAATCCGCGTAGTCCTCGCGTTGCAGCGCATCGTTCTGTCCGACGGTGACACGTCCGATGTCGGCCTCATCGGGCTGCACGTCACTCTGGGCCAGTCGCACCAGGATGAACGCGATCAGCGCGAACCCGACGATCGCCAACGCGGTCAGGAACGGTGTCGCGGTGGACCGGTTCTCGTCGGGTTCGGCCATAGCTGATCAGGATAGGCGGGCGTCAGTGCCGCCCGGGCCAGTGCCAGGCCGGTTGGTCGAGGATCCCCTGGCCCTGCACCGCCGTCTGCCCGTCCCGCTTGACCAGTTCCAGCAGACCCAGGTCGCTCGGCCCGCGCTCCCGAAGCGCAGCGACCAGCGGGCCGGAATGGGTGACGACGACGATCTGCGAGCGTTCCGACGCCCGGGTGATCAGCGCCGCCAGGGCGGGCAGCAACTCCGGGTGCAGGCTGGCCTCCGGTTCGTTGAGCACGGTCAGTCCGGCCGGCCGGGGCGACAGCAGCGCCGCAACCCACAGCAGGTAGCGCAGCGTGCCGTCGGACAGTTCGGCGGCACTCAGCGGTCGCAACATGCCGGGCTGGTGCAACGTCAGCTCGAAACGCCCGCTGTCGGTGACCACCTGGACCCGGCTGCCCGGAAAGGCGGCGTCCACCGACTCGGCCAGCGCAGCGGAGTCCCCGATCTCTGCGATGGTCTGCCAGGCGGCTGCCAGGTCGGAACCGTCGTGGCTCAACACTGTTGTGCGGGTACCGATCTGGGGCTGACGGGCCGGGGCGGCAGCGTCGGTGCGGACGTGGTCGTAGAACCGCCACGACCGCATACGGTCGCGCAGGGACAGCAGTTCGGGGGCCTCCCGCGGATCGGCGAGTTCGCTGACCATGCTGTCGTAGGGCCGCAGTGCGGTGGAGGCGGTGCGCCACCGGCCCGCGTCGTCGCGCACCCGCACCAGCGGGCCGGACCGGTCCACCATCAGGCTGGCCGGACGCAGCAACGGCCCGGCCCAGACCGCCTCGGCCTTGATCTCCGGGTCGAGCGCGAACGCCGTTCTGGCTTCCTGCGGCAGGCCCAGATCGGCCGCGTAGCCGACGTCCTCGCCGGCGAAGCCGAGCTTGAGGCTGACCGGGCCGGTGCGTCCCGGCCCGGCCCACATGGTGGACGCCAGGCCGCCCTCCCGGGCCAGTGCGTTGACCGCACCGTTGCGCGCCATGTCCGCCAGCAGCCGCAACGCGCGGTACAGGCTGGACTTTCCGCTGCCGTTGGGTCCGGTGACCACGGTGGTGCGCTGCAGTGGCACGACCAGAGAACGTAATGACCGATAGTTCGCCACGGCGAGGGTGTCGAGCACGGGCGAAACCCTATCGGCGCGGCGGGGCGAGGTCTGCGCGAAAGTCCCGCATCGCACCGCGGACAGCTGCAAGCACCCGGTGCGCGGCAGCAAGATCCGCGTCGGGAAGACCGACCAGAGCGTCATGGGTGTGTTTCGCCAGCGGGGTGAAGAACTGCTGCCCCACCGCGACTCCGTGGTCGGAGAATTTCAGGATGACCTTGCGCCGGTCCGACGGGTCCGATTCGCGCCGAAGGTGGCCTGAGTCGATCATCCGTTCCACCAGGTAGGTGATCGCCGCGCCGGACATCCCCATCAGGTCCCGCAGGTCTCCAGCGTTGAGCGGTGCACCGGAGTGCTCGGCAACCATGACATGCAGCAGTGCCCGAAAGTCATTGGCGGAGAGCTCGTGCGCCCCGGCAAAGACCCGGCCGATCTGATCGGACTCCGCGGACAGCGCCTGAACGTCGGCGACGACCGTCGCCTCCAGTGCCGTCCGGTCATCCACGCCACTACCATAACCTTCAGAGATTGAAATGTTAAGTCTGTGAAATTACCGGTATGGTGGCCGTCATGCATCGCGCACCCGAGGTCCGCCTTTCCCTGTGGGATCGCATCGGTGAACTGCTGTCCTCCCGGCTGTCGTGGGTGCTCGCCCTGGTGGTGACGATGGCCGGTGGCGCGCTGCTGGGGCTCGTATCGGACAACGGTTCGGCCGAGCAGGCGCCGGTCGTGCTGCCCGCGAGCGCGGAGTCAGCACGGGTGACCGAACTGCTCAAGGAGTTTCCCGGCGGGGATCAGGCACCCGCGATCCTGCTGATCACCCGATCGGACGGCGAGCGCCTGTCGCCCGATGATCTCGCCGCCGCCGACCAAGCCCGCGCCCGCGCCCTGGCTGCCGCCAGTGATCAAGGGGCCCCGCCGATCCCGCTCGCCCCGTCGGCCGACGGCGAGGCCGTCCTGACCCCGGTGCCGTTGCAGGCCGATCTCAACGGGTTCGCCCTGACCGACACAGTCACCGAGTTGCGCGCGGCGGCTCGCGACGGACTGCCCGAGGGCCTCGTGGTCAACGTGACGGGCGGGCCGGCCTTCGGCGCCGATATCGCCAACTCCTTCTCCGGGGCCAACTTCACCCTGCTGGCGGTCACCGTCGGCGTGGTGGCCCTGCTGCTGATCGTCACCTACCGCTCACCGGTGCTGTGGCTGGTGCCACTGCTGGTGATCGCCTTCGCCGACCGGGTGGCCGCGGTGGCCGGTACCGCAGTGGCCCAACTGACCGGCTTCGGCGGCGACGGATCCACCTCCGGCATCACCAGCGTGCTGGTGTTCGGGGCCGGGACCAACTACGCACTGCTGCTGATCTCCCGCTACCGGGAGGAACTGCGCAAGACTCCTGACCACCGCCAGGCGCTGCGGACCGCGGTGCGCTTCGCCGGCCCGGCGATCGCGGCCAGCAACGCCACCGTGGTGCTGGCACTACTCGCCCTGTTGCTCGCCGAATCGCCCACCACCCGCAGCCTCGGCGTGCAGGCCGCCTCCGGGCTGGTCGTCGCGGCCGTGTTCGTGTTGTGCGTCCTACCGCCGCTGCTGGCGCTGTTCGGACGAAAGCTGTTCTGGCCGTTCATTCCCACCCCGGACGGGCAGGAGATCACCACCGCCGGTGCCTGGCACCGGGTGGCCGACTGGATGTCCGAACACGCGGGCCGGGTTGCGGTGGCGTCGATCCTGGGCCTGGGCCTGCTGACCACCGGCCTGTTGGGCACCCCGGTCGGTTTGTCGCTGATCGACCAGTTCCGGGTGAGTGCAGACTCCGTCGACGGGTTCAAGACCTTGACGGCGCACTACCCGAGCGGGGTGACCGACCCGACCCGGGTGATCGCCCCGACCGGATCCGCCGAGGCGGTGAGCGCCGCCATCCAGCAGACGCCCGGAGTGGCCTCGGTGACCCCGGTAGGTGTGTCCGATACCGGACTGACCCAGTGGCAGGTCGTCATCGACGCCGTGCCGGCGTCGGATGGGGCATTCGAAACCGTTGCAGCCCTGAGGGCGTCGGTACACCAGGCGGACCCGGCGGCGTTGGTCGGCGGCACCGACGCCCAGGCGCTGGACGCCGCCACGACCGCTGTTCGCGACCGGTGGGTGGTGATCCCGGCGATCTTCGTCATCGTCCTGGCCGTGCTCTACGTGCTGCTGCGCGCGGTCCTGGCGCCGCTGGTCCTGGTGGCCGCGACCGCGCTGTCCACCGTCGCGGCCCTGGGCCTGGGCGGCTGGATCAGCATTCACGTGCTGGGCTTTCCGGCGCTGGACAACACCACACCCCTGTTCGCGTTCCTGTTCCTGGTGGCACTCGGCGTCGACTACACCATCTTCCTGGTGAGCAGGGCCCGCGAGGAGACCCCGCTGTACGGCACCCGGGGCGGGATCGTGCGTGCGGTGTCGGCCACCGGCGCGGTCATCACCAGTGCCGGCATCGTGCTGGCGGCGGTGTTCGGTGTGCTCGGTGTGCTGCCGCTGATCGCCCTGACCCAGCTCGGCATCATCGTCGGTCTGGGCATCCTGCTGGACACCTTCGTGGTCCGCACCGTCGTCATCCCGGCGCTGTTCACGCTGATCGGCCCGCGGATCTGGTGGCCAGCCTTCCGCGCCGACGATATCGAGAACACCGACAGCATCCCGGCTGTGGTCAGCGCTGGTGGTGACCTTCGAACGCCCCGTCCTTAACCAGGAACAGCACGCTGACGATCAACACCCAGGCCGGGAAGGCCAGCGTCAACCACATGGTGGTGTCACCGCCGATGATCAGGGTCAGCGCAGCCAGGTAGCTCAGAATCACCAGCCAGCGCGGCATCAGCCCGGTGCGCAGCCAGATGGTGGCCAGCGACATCATGAACACCGCAGCCATCCGCAGCGCGTAGGTTTTCGACAACTTCAGCAGCAGCATCTGGCCGAACACATCGAACCCGGAACCCGAGATCGACTCGCCCAGATCGTGGCTCGTTGCCGCCAGTGCGGCACCCACCGCGGACGTGGCGAACATCATGGCCAGGAACAGCAGTCCGCTGCCCAGGGTCACGGTGGCAAAGAACTTGTCCTCGAGTTGCCCGAGATTGGCGCGCACCACACCGATGAACCAGAGGAAGCAGATACCGGCGAACGGCATCAACTCGGAGGCGAGCCGGATCTTGTCGTTGCCGGCCTCCAGCCACTGCGAGCCCGGCTGCGCCCCTTCGGGCAACGAGGAGCGGATCAGGATGATGGCTGCGCTGAACAGCACCGCGAACAGAACGCCGGCCAGCGCCGCGGCCCGGGGAGTGGTGAGTGCGTGCACGGTCCGCGATTGATGTTCAGCCACGCCGCCATGGTCGCAGACTCAGGGCTGCCCCGGCAGCAGGCGCACCATCAGGCCGTTGGCCTCGGCGAGCATTGTCCCGTCCGGATCGGTGAGTTCGGCGTTGACGAAGGTCTTGCGGCCCTCGACTCTCGAGGCCCAGCCCCGCACCGTCAGCGGCACGTCGATCGGGGTGACATTGCGGTAGTCGACATGCAGGAACGCGGTGCGGCTGATGGGCCTGCCGATCGCGTGAATGATGATCCCGCACATCACGTCGAACATCATCGCGACCATGCCGCCATGCACGGCGTTGTTACCGCCGACGTGATAGCGGCTGAACGCGACGTCGACTTCCACCGTCTCGCTGTCGAATCGGCGAATCTGCCACGGCGGCATCATCACGCTGCCGGCGCCGGGCAGGCTGGCCACCCGGCCGGCCGGGGCTACCCCGCCGGGGGCCTGGTGCGGCGCCAGAACCCCGATCAGTTCCTCGACCCGTTCGGCGACGTCGTTCCAGTCGACTCCGGCAGCCGACACGGCAAGGTCCTGGGCGCGGCGCATGGCCGCCGTGAATCGCCCGAAACCGGTTGGCGGATCGATGATCTGGAACCGGGGGAAGCCGCCGTGGGTGTCGTAGTCGGGATCGAGCTCGCGCGGATCCCGCGCTTGGGCCGAGTCGGGATCGAGCTCGCGAGGATCCGAATCCGGACCCTCTGTCACCTGGGCGCCAGCACGTCGCGGCGCACGATGGTCTGGTCCCGTCCGGGGCCGACCCCGATGCACGAAACCGGCGCTCCGGCAAGCTCTTCCAACCGCAGCACATAGTCGCGGGCCTTGGCCGGCAGATCGCCGAACTCACGCGCCGCCGAGATGTCCTCCCACCAGCCGGGCAGTTCCTCGTACACCGGTTCGGCGCGGGCGATATCGCTCTGCGTCATCGGCATCTCGTCGGTGCGTTTGCCGTCGACGGTGTAGCCGACGCACACCGGAACGGTCTGCAGACTGGACAGCACGTCGAGTTTGGTCAGGAAGTAGTCGGTGATGCCGTTGACCCGGGTGGCGTAGCGGGCGATGACGGCATCGAACCAGCCGCACCGGCGCCGCCGGCCGGTGGTGACGCCGATCTCACCGCCGGTCTTGGCGAGGTACTCGCCGCTCTCGTCGAACAACTCGGTGGGGAACGGGCCCGAGCCCACCCTGGTGGTGTAGGCCTTCAGGATTCCCAGCACCGTGGTGATCCGGGTCGGCCCGATACCCGAGCCCACTGCAGCACCGCCCGCGGTCGGGTTGGACGAGGTCACGTACGGGTAGGTGCCGTGGTCGACGTCAAGCAGGGTGCCCTGGGAGCCTTCGAGCAGGACGGTCTCGTCGGATTCCAGCGCCCGGCCCAGCAGCAGCCGGGTGTCGGCGATGCGGTGCGCGAATCCCTCCGCCTGGGCCAGCAGCGCGTCGGTGACCTCGCGCGGGTCCAGCGCCTTGCGGTTGTAGATCTTGACCAGGACCTGGTTCTTGAACTCCAGTGAGGCGCCGATCTTGGCAGCCAGCAGGTCGGGATCGAGGACGTCGGCGACCCGGATGCCGATCCGGGCGATCTTGTCCTGGTAGCACGGGCCGATACCGCGGCCGGTCGTGCCGATCTTCTTATTGCCCAGGTAGCGCTCGGTGACCTTGTCGATGGCAACGTGGTACGGCATCAGCAGATGAGCGTCGGCGGAGATCAGCAGCCGGGAGGTGTCGACACCACGTTCCTCCAGGCCACGCAGCTCGGTCAGCAGCACACCCGGGTCGACGACGACACCGTTGCCGATCACGTTGGTCACCCCGGGGGTGAGGATGCCCGACGGGATGAGGTGCAGCGCGAAGTTCTCCCCGGATGGCAGAACGACGGTGTGCCCGGCGTTGTTGCCGCCCTGGTAGCGCACCACCCACTGCACCCGGCCACCGAGTAGATCGGTGGCCTTTCCCTTGCCCTCGTCGCCCCACTGGGCGCCGATGAGGACGATTGCCGGCATGGCGTTTCTCCTGCTTATTGTGTTCCAGCCCGCAAAAGGCCCAAAACCACGAGTCACCCTATCGGAGCGCGGCTGGGCCAGTGAATAAACGCCAGCGGAAGGAGTGTCCGTGACCCCGACTGACACCGTTGTCCTGCGTTTCGGGGACCGTCGACTGCCCCGGGCCCTGACCGCGCTGCCCTGCTGCGAGGCCGATGACGCGTCCGCCCTCGACGAGGCCGTCCGCGACGCGCGGCGGGTGGTGGTGGCCGGTCTCGATGCCGATCTGGCCGCCGTGCTGACCCGGCTGATGCGGGCCGATCGGCTCGACGTCGAAGTGGCCCACGTACCAGCCGGGCCCGGGAGTTGGCTGCGTGCCCGGCGGGCGGTGACCGCTGCGGCCCAACGGGTCCCGCTGATCCGCGACGACACCGGGACGGCACTGGTGGGAGCGGCGTTGTGGCTGCCACCGTCGGGGTCGGACCGACTGCAGGGCGAGGCCGTGGTCGATGACGCGGTGCTGTTCGACGGCACTGTCGCCGGAGTGCGGATCGAGCCGACCCGGACCCTGCCCGGGCTGCGGGCCGCCGTCCTGGGCAGTCGACCGCGACGCTGGGTGAGCGGGCGGGCGGCCCAGTTGGGCACCACCGGCGTCCGGGTCCTCCGCGACGGCGTGGCGGGATCTCGTGAGATGAAAAGGTCGACCTTCTACCGGCACACCACCGGCTGGCTGCAGGTGGGCGCACCGCCGGCGTGACACGATCAGCGCGTGTGGTGGTTCTATACCGTGATCCTGGGCATGTCGTTCGGGCAGGTGCTCCAGGAGTTGGCGATCGCGGTGCGGGAGTGGGCCCGTAACCCGGCCCATCGGCCGTTCGTGCCGGCGATGCTGTGGCAGGTCTTTCTGCTGGTGCTGGTCGTCCAGGTGTGGCTGGCGGTGACCTACTACCGCGACACCGTCACGCGGATCTCGATCCTGGAGCTGATGGCGTTCCTGGCTGTGCCGGCCGGAATCCTGATCATGTCGTTCCTGCTGCCGGAGGCGCGATTCGAGTCCGGCCCGGAGCTGTCCGCGGCGACCTCCTTCGACCGGGTGCGGCCGATCTTCTTCGGCGTCCTGATCGGCATCGTGGCGGTCAACCTGCTGCACAATGCCCTGATCGGTCAGCAGGGAATCGACCTCGACCTGGTGTTCCAGGTTCTGATCATCGCCGGGTCCCTCGCTGGGCTGTTGCTGCGCAGCACCGTCGCCGACACTGTGCTCGCAGCGGCGATGATCGTCGTCGTGCTGACCTATGTCGGCCTGGTGTACTCGACGGTCGAGGTGCAGGGGTCGGACGCCGCCGCAGGCTCAGCGCCCGGCGTTGCCGATCGGCTGCTGTGACTCGGCGGGCCGGAACAACACCCGGGTGCCGTTGCGGGGCACCAGCACTGGTGCGGCACGCCAGGGCGGACTCTCCGGGCGGTCGCTGACCGGCTCAAGCTCTGCGGCGCGCAGCACGGTGTGCAACACGGTGACAAGCTCGCACATCGCGAAGCTGGCGCCGATGCAGCGTTTAATGCCGCCACCGAACGGAATCCATGCGTACGGCACCGGTTTGGCGTCCATGAACCGCTCTGGGCGGAACTCGTCCGGATCGGGGTAGGTGTGCGGATCACGGTTCACCGCGTCCAGCAGCAGGACGATGCGGGTGCCCGGATCCAGGGTGTAATCACCGAGTCGATAGCGGCCGGCGGTCATCCGGCCGGTGATCGGGGCCGGCGGCCACAGTCGCAGCGTTTCGTTGATCACCGCCTCGGTGAAGGCACTGCACCCGGAGTGCGCCTCGTCCCGTACCCGCGCCAGTGCTTCGGGATGATGCAGCAGCAGATCCACC
>JBFYOR010000173.1:0-20322 GCA_041303695.1 Mycobacterium sp.
GTGCCCTCGCGCAGGGTTTCCGCGGTCAGTTCGACGCTGGTGTGGGTGCGCGCGGCCTTGATCTGCAGCGCCATGAACCCGCCCACCATCACCAGGAACAGCAGTGGGACGAACGCCCGGAAACCGAGGCCCGCCCGGTATTGGACGAACACCATGGTCAGCGCCGCAGCAGGCGCGGCCAGCATCCAGTACCAACTGGCACCGCGCTCGAAGAACAGCGACTCGGACGTCTCATTCACCGGTGTACCACCCCTGGACAGCAGGACGACCCAGCATCAGCGTGCCGACGATGATCGGCAGCAGGCTCAGCAGGGCCAGGATATGAGTGCCGGCGAACACTGCGGCCACCGCCACGATCACGATGATGGCCAGCGCCAGCGCCATGGTCGCGCGGCGGAATCGCGGGTCGCCGTCGCGGGCGCGTACCGCGAAGCCGGTCAGCGCCGCCGCAGCGATACAGAACAGGATCCCGGCGCCGCGATAAAGCCGGGCGTAGCCACGGATCGCGTCATCGGACACCGTCGGCGGCGCTGCCTGACGCAACGCGTCGACGCTCACGGTGGCGGCCATCAGTCCGCCGCCCATCAGCAGTATCGCTCCGAACACCAGCAGCCAGAAGGCGGTGGTGACCCCGCCGGGTCGGAGATCGTTGGCAGCCATGTCCCGGTCAGCCTAGGTCAGCGGGTGAAGAACCGGGTCGAGTCCGCCCGGTGCAGCGCATAGATACCGCCGCCGATCAGCACCGAACCGACGATTCCGGTGACGGCGTGGGTCACCGCGGCCACCGGTGGGCGCGGAGTGCCACTCAGGCTCAGCAAGGTGTAGATGATGGTCGCGGTCCCGCCGGCGGTCAGCAGTGTGCGGGTCCAGCGGTAGCCGGACCGCAGCAGCAGCAGGAAGGTCAGGACCACCCCGCCGATCAGGACCGCCAGCACCGCGGTGGTGCTGAAGATGAAGAAGGAATCGGCGGCCTCGGCGGCGGCGTAGGCATCGACGAGTTGACCGATCAGCAACAGCGGCAGCGCGGCCGTCCACAGCCAGAAGCCGGTGTCCACATCAGCCGGCCGGGGCGGCACCCCGGTGGGCGGCTGCACCGTCACGACAGCCACCCCGCCGCGTCAGCCGCCCAGTAGGTCAGCACGATATCGGCGCCGGCGCGGCGAATGCTGGTCAGCGATTCCAGCGCCGCCGCCCGGCCGTCCACCCATCCGTTGGCCGCCGCGGCGCTGATCATCGCGTACTCCCCGGACACCTGGTAGGCGGCCACCGGTACCGGCGAGATCTCCGCGGCCGCGGCCACGATGTCCAGGTAGGCCATTGCGGGTTTGACCATGACGATATCGGCGCCTTCCTCCACGTCGAGCGCGATCTCGCGCAGTGCCTCGCGGGCGTTGCCGCCGTCCTGCTGATACGTGCGGCGGTCACCGTGCAGGCTGGAGGCCACCGCCTCGCGGAACGGGCCGTAAAAGGACGAGGCGAACTTCGCCGCATAAGCCAGGATCGCCACGTCCGTGTACCCGGCGGCGTCGAGGCCGTCCCGGATGGCGGCCACCTGGCCGTCCATCATCCCGCTCGGCCCAACTACGTGCGCACCCGACTGCGCCTGCGCGACAGCAAGTTTCACGTACTGGTCGTTGGTCGCATCGTTATCGACCCGGCCGCTCGAGTCCACGATCCCGCAGTGCCCGTGGTCGGTGAACTCGTCCAGACAGGTGTCGGCCATCAGCACGGTGGCGTCGGCGAGGTCGGCGGCCAGGTCAGCCAACGCCACGTTGAGGATTCCGTCGGGGTCCAGACCGCACGATCCGGCGGCGTCCTTGTCCTGCTCGCGCGGCACCCCGAAGATCATCAGTCCACCCACACCGGCCTCGACGGCCGCCGCGGCCGCCGCGCGCAGCGAATCGCGGGTGTGCTGGACGACGCCGGGCATGGACGAAATCGGCCGCGGTTCAGCGATACCGTCGGCGACGAACATCGGAAGCACCAGATGGCGAGGTTCCAGCGACGTCTGCGCCACCAACCGGCGCAGTGCCGGGGTTGACCGCAGCCGACGGGGACGCTGCCTGGGAAACGCCATGCGGGAAGGTCCGGATCTACCGACGCCGGCTCTTCTTGCGCGGCGGGGGCAGCGCTCCCTCGGCACGCAGCCGGGCGGCGTGCTCGGCCAGCGCGTCGACCAGCGGCCCGACGGCGGCGGTCTCCGGCTGGACGTCGACGCGCAGCCCGAACTCTGCCGCGGTCTCGGCGGTCTTGGGCCCGATGCAGGCGACGATGGTGCGGGAATGCGGCTTGCCGGCGATCCCGACGAGGTTGCGCACGGTGGAACTGGAGGTGAAGCAGACCGCGTCGAACCCGCCGGTCTTGATCATCTCCCGGGTATCGGCCGGCGGCGGGGCCGCACGCACGGTGCGGTAGGCGGTGACGTCCTCGATCTCCCAGCCACGCTCCCGGAGGCCTTCGGCCAGGGTCTCGGTGGCGATATCGGCGCGCGGCAGCAACACCCGGTTGACCGGGTCGAAAATGCTGTCGTACTCCGGGAATTCGTCGAGCAGGCCGAGCGAGGACTGCTCTCCGGAGGGCACCAGTTCGGGGCTGATCCCGAACGCGCGCACCCGATCAGCGGTCGCCTCTCCGACGCAGGCGATCTTCACCCCGGAGAACGCCCGGGCATCCAGACCGAACTCGGCGAACTTCTCCCATACCGCGCGCACCGAGTTGGTGGAGGTGAACACCACCCACTGATAGCGGCCGTCGACCAGACCCTTGACGGCGCGCTCCATCTGGGCCGGGCTGCGCGGCGGTTCGACCGCGATGGTCGGAACCTCGACCGGCAGGGCGCCGTGGGCGATGAGCCGTTCGCTCATCTCTCCGGCCTGCTCCTTGGTGCGCGGTACCAGCACGGTCCAGCCGTAGAGGGCGCGGCTCTCCCACCAGTTCAGCTTGGCCCGCGCGGTGACGGTGCGGCCGATGGTGACGACCAGCGGTCCGGCCAGCGGTCCGGCCGGGTCGCCGGCCCCCAGCGGGGTGCGGTCGGTCAGTCCGGCCAGGGTCGACTCGACCGAACGCTGCGCGCAGGTGGTGCCCTGCGCGGTCACCACGCACGGGGTGGAGTCGGACAGGCCGTACTCGACCAGGGTGCGGGCGGCGTCAGCCAGGTGGGAGGCAGTCGCGGTCAGGATCAGCGGGCCCGGCGCAGCAGCCAGTGCGGCCCAGTCCACCTCGCCTCGGACGTCGGCAACGGTGTGGGTGGAACCCAGCGGCAGCCCGGCATAGCTGGGCACCGACACGGTGGCCGGCAGCCCCGGAACGATCTCGAAGGTCAGGTGGGAGCGGGACACCGCGGTGACCTCGGTGATGACCGAGTCGACCGACATCGGGTCACCGGCTACCAGGCGGACCACATCGACCCCGGCCTTGGCCTCGGCCACCAGCGTCTTGGCCACCTCGGCGGGCTCGCCGAGCGCGGGCCGGACGTCCGGGCCGGCCGACACCAACGGCGGGGCGCTCTGGTCGGCGCCGGGCGTCAGTGCGCTCTCCGGCGCCGGTCCCACCGCCGGCGGCAGGTCGATGCCGATCAGCTTCAGCACGGCCTCAGGAACGTCAGGGTCGGTGAACACACAGGCGGCGTTGGCCAAAACCGTCCGGGCCCGCGTGGTCAGCAGTCCGGGGTCACCCGGGCCTGAGCCCACGAACGTGATGCGCCCCGGCTTGACCTTGCGTCCGCGGCCGCCCACGTGACCAGTCATCTTCACTCCCGCTCTACCGCTCATCGCGGAGTCGTATCGACATGACCTCGCGCGCACCGAGTTCGACCAACTCCGCGGCGACCGCGAGCCCCAGCTCTGCGGCCCGGTCGGGGTTGCCGATGCCGGACGCACGGATCACATCGGATCCGTCCACCGCCGCCACGCACGCGCGCAGCGACAGCTCCTCGAAGACGCGGCCATCTTCATCGATGGACTCGACCACCTCAGCGATCGCGCCCACCGGTGCGGAGCAGCCCGCCTCCAAGTCGGCCAGCAGGGTTCGCTCGGCGGTGACCGCGGCGCGGGTGTCGGCATCGTCCAACTCCGCCAACAGCGCCGCGAGGGCGGTATCGCCGGAGCGGCACTCCACCGCAAGCGCACCTTGAGCCGGCGCCGGCAACATCTGTACCGGTTCCAGCGTCTCGGTGACATCATCGAGTCTTCCCAGACGGGCCAGGCCCGCCCGGGCGACGACGATGGCGTCTAGATCACCACTACTTACCCTGTTCAACCTGGTGTCAAGGTTGCCCCTTAGGGGGCGGATTTCCAAACCGAGACCCAGTGCTCTAAGCTGCGCCGCCCTTCGCACCGACGATGTTCCGATCACCGACCCGGCCGGCAACTCCCCCAGTACCAGCCCGTCGCGGGCCACCAGTGCGTCCCGGGCGTCCGCACGCGGCGGTATCGCGGCGATGACGAAACGGTCGTCGGCCGCCGTCGGCAGATCCTTGTAGGAGTGCACGGCCATATCGACGCGGCCATCGGCGATCGCCTCGCGCAACGCGGCGGTGAACACCCCCACACCGATCTCGGCGACCGGCTTTGCCGACCGGTCGCCCGCGGTACTGATGATGACCAATTCGGCGGCATGGCCGCGCTCGATCAACTGGTCCCGGATGGTGCCGGCCTGGGTGGTGGCCAATAAGCTGCCCCGGGTACCGATCCGGATCAAGCGTCGGATTCCGTTGTCGGCGCGGCGATTTCGCTCGAGGCCACCGCGTCAACCGCCTGCGGGTCGAGCTCGAACAGTTCGCGCAGCGCCTCGGCATAGGTGTTGGCGCCGGGGGCCCCGGCCAGTTGCTTGACCCGCACGGTGGGGGCGTGCAGCAGTTTGTCGACCACTCGGCGAACGGTGCGGACGACTTCCTCGCGGTGGGTCATGTCCAGGCCCGGTAACCGGTTGTCCAGACGCAACAGTTCGGCCTCGACGACCTCGGCGGCACGCTGGCGCAGGGCGGTGACGGTCGGGGTGACTTCGGCCACCCGCTGGCTGGCCAGGTAGGCGCCGACCTCGGCGGCCACGATGCGCCGGGCGGCTTCGGCGTCGGCGGCGGCCGCCCGCGCCGACGGTTCACGCTGCACCCGGTCCATATCGACGACAGAGACCCCGGGCAGCCCGGCCACCGCGGGGTCGATATCGCGCGGCATACCCAGATCGCAGAGCACCATCGGCTCGGCCAGGTCGTCGCGCTGTGCGGCGGCCAGGGCGTGGTGGACGTCGGCCAGGCTCACCACCGGCCGCACCGCGCCGGTGCAGCTGACCACCAGATCCGAGACGGCGATCGCTTCCGGCAGCTGATCCAGCGTCATCGCCCGGGCACCGACACCCTGCTCGACGAGGTTCGCGGCCAGCCGCTGCGCCCGCGGCAGCGACCGGTTGACGACGTTGACATGGCCGATGCCGGCGCGAACCAGGTGCGCGGCGGTCAGAGCACCCATCGACCCGGCCCCGACGACGGTGGCGGTCCGTCCGGCCAGCGCGGTGTACGAGGGGCCCAGTTCGGGCCGGTACAGCCGTTCGGCGGCGACGTGCAGCGCGACCGACACCACGCTGGCGCCGGCGGCGTCGATGCACGTCTCGGAGTGCACCCGCTTGCCGACCGCCAGGGCGCGCTGGGAAAGGTCGTGCAGGACCCGTCCGACGGTCCGGTTGGCCTCGGCGGTGGCATAGGCGCGGCGGACCTGTCCGAGCACCTGCTGCTCGCCGACGACCGCGCTGTCCAGACCGCTGGCCACCGAGAACAGGTGTTCGACGGCGGCCTCGCTGTAACGGACATAGGCGTGCTTGGTGAGCTCACCCATCGACAGTCCGGAATGGTCGGCCAGAACCTGCCCGATCGCCGCCAACCCACCGTGGAAGGCGTCGACGACGGCGTAGACCTCGACCCGGTTGCAGGTCGACAGGATCATCGCCTCGGTCACCACGCCGGACTGCAGCACCTGCTCGATGAGCTTGGCCTGGTCCGGCTCGCCGGTGGAAAGCTGCTCGAGAACCGAGACCGGCGCGCTGCGGTGAGACACCCCGAACAACAGGACGCTCACGGCACGATCACCTGGCGACTCCCTTGCGGCGACGGGCTGGCGGACTGATGGGTTTCCGGGAGAGAAACTACTCGCAACGGTAATCGGTTCGCAGCGGCCTGGCCAAATTGCTTATCGGCTTCACCGGTTCGTGATGTCGGCCCGCAATCGGGCCTCGTCAACGTCCCAGTAGCTGTGTTCCCGGCCATCCAGCAGAACCACCGGCAGCCGGTCGCCGAACTCCGCCCGCAGCGCGTTGTCACCGGCGGCCGCCGCGGCGTCGACATCGGTGCTGGACAACTCGAAATCGAGCTCGGCAGCCAACTCTGCCAACCGGTCGTAGACCCGTTGGCAGAGGCCGCACCCCGCCCGGGTCAGCAAAACCACCTGCGGCCGGTGACGCACGGAGTCGCTCATCGGGGCCAGTCTGACATCCGGAGATAAGGTGATCGGCATGGGTTCCGGGGATGACGAGCAGGCGCTCACCGGGGAGGCGAGCGCCGAACTCACCGCCGACGACCCGGCGGCGGCCGGGCAGCCGCCACCGCTGGATCTGACCGCGGCGGCATTCTTCGACGTGGACAACACCCTGGTGCAGGGCTCGTCGCTGGTGCACTTCGGCCGCGGCCTGGCCGCCCGCAAGTACTTCCGCTACAGCGAGGTGTGGAAGTTCATCTACGCCCAGGCCAAGTTTCAGCTGACCGGCAAGGAGAACAGCGACGACGTCGCCGAGGGCCGGCGCAAGGCACTGGCCTTCATCGAGGGCCGCACCACCGCCGAACTCAGCGCCCTCGGCGAGGAGATCTACGACGAGATCATCGCCGACAAGATCTGGGCCGGCACCCGGGCGCTGGCGATGGCCCATCTCGAGGCCGGCCAGCAGGTGTGGCTGGTCACCGCCACCCCCTACGAGCTGGCCGAGGTCATCGCCAAACGGCTCGGATTCACCGGCGCGATGGGCACGGTCGCCGAGTCGGTCGACGGGGTGTTCACCGGCCAACTCGTCGGCGACATCCTGCACGGGTTGGGCAAGGCGCACGCGGTGCGGGCGTTGGCGGTCCGCAAGGGTCTCAACCTCAAACGCTGCACCGCCTACTCCGACAGCATCAACGACGTGCCGATGCTCTCGCTGGTCGGCACCGCGGTGGCTATCAACCCGGACTCCGATCTGCGTGATGTAGCCCGCGAACGCGGTTGGGAGTTCAGGGATTTCCGCACCGCCCGCAAGGCCGCCTAGTTCGGCGTGCCGTCGGCGCTGGCGATCGGGGCGGTCGGCGGGGCGGTTGCCGCGGCGGTGTCGCGGCGCCACGAACAGGGCTAGTGCCCGCCCCTCCACCAATGCCCCCCTGCGCACGCTCGGCAGTCATTCCAGATAGCGGATAGCGACCTGCAGTGGCTCCGGCGAGGTCGCGATATCCCCGAGGTAGGGATAGGACAGGTCGAGGATCAGGAACAGGTTCGCCGCCACCAGGGCGCCGACAGTCAGCACCACCACGTAATGCATGCGCGAACTCTCGACGCCGAAGGCGATCGCGGAGCCGAGCACCAGCCCGCTGGTCAGGAAGATGACCGCCCACAACGGCCAGCTGGGTCCGGCATCGACGTCGGCCTGAATCAGCCGTTCGGTCCGGCCCTGGCTGATCTTTTCCAGATTGCCCACCGACGTCGTGAGGAATGTCTTCTGGATGTCGGTGCGGGGCTGCACGTCCTGGACTGATCGGTAGAGCTGCCGCAGAGCCTGGTCGGCCTGGGCAGATGACCCGCCCCGGGCTGCGACGGGCCACTCCGCGGCGGCCGCATCCAGATATTCCACCAGGCTGGTCCGCACCCGGTCGGCGTCGGCGCTGTCGAAAGCGGTGCTGTCGCGGGCCAGCTGCACCGCCGCCGCCCCTTCGGCCCGCGCCAGTGCGTCGGCGGCGTTGATCTGACCCCACATCGAGGAAACGACGAACCCGACGAAGAACGCATAGACGAAGGCGATCACGCCATAGCCGAACCGCAGGGCATCGTTGTGATCGCCGGCTCGCAACCCCGGGAACGCTCGGCGCAGAAGTACACCGATGAGCACCGCCCCACCAGCGACCAGGACGATCAGACCGGCCAACAGCAGCCATGAGGGAACGTTCTTGATCAGCCAGCTACCCATGGTCGCGTCCTCCGTAGCGGAGTTGCCTCCCTCGGGATCGTAGCCGTGCGCCGCCGTCAAATTCGACCGATGCGCTCCGGCATACTGCAGCGATGCGCTTGGGGCGAAGCGGATCCGGCTTTGCCCTGCTGGCCTATGCCTTCGCCGCCATCATGCTCGGCACCACGATGCCCAGCCCGATGTATGCGCTGTATTCCGAACACCTGCACTTCGCGGTGGCTGAGACAACGGTGATCTACGCGACCTACGCCGGTGGCGTGCTGGCCGCCCTGCTGATCTTCGGCAGTTGGTCGGACACGATCGGGCGGCGCCCAGTGCTGCTGGCCGGCACGCTGTGCGCACTGGCCAGCGCGGTGGTCTTCCTCAGCGCCGACACGGTGGCCCAGCTGTTGGTCGGCCGGGTGCTGTCCGGACTGTCGGCGGGGTTGTTCACCGGAACCGCCACTGCCGCGGTCATCGAATCGGCGCCGCCGCGCTGGCGTACCCGCGCCCCCGCCGTGGCCACCATCGCCAATATGGGCGGGCTGAGCAGCGGACCGATCCTGGCCGGACTGTTGGTGCAGTACGCGCCGGAGCCGCTGCGGCTGCCGTTCGTGGTGCACATCGTCCTGACGGTTCTTGCCGCGGTCGCCGTACTGGTCGTCCCGGAAACAGTGCCGTTTGCAGCCACACCCCGCACCGGAACTATCCGCCTGCAACGGCTTTCGGTGCCCCCGCCGGTGCGGCCGATATTCGTCATCGCCGGGTTGGCCGCGTTCGCGGGCTTCGCCGTCACCGGGTTGTTCGCGGCGGTGGCACCGGCGTTCGTCGCCGAGGTCATCGGCATAAGCAATCATGCGCTGGCCGGACTGATCGCCGGGTCGATCTTCGCGGCGTCGGCGGCGTCGCAGATCGTCGCGGTGCGAATTGAGCCCAGGCGCGCGGTTGCTCTGGGGTGCGCCGTTCTGGTGGCCGGCATGGTTGTTCTCGCTGCGGCACTGCAGTTTTCATCGCTTCCGGCCCTGGTCGCGGCATCGTTGGTATCCGGCCTCGGTCAGGGCATCAGCTTCAGCCGCGGACTGGCGGCCGTCGCCGAGCGCACGCCGGCCGAGGCCCGCGCCGCAGTCAACTCCGCCTACTTCGTCGTGGCTTATATCGCCTTGTCGATCCCCGTGGTCGGTGCGGGCCTGGCAGCGCAGGCCTGGGGGCTGCGCACCAGCGGAACGTTGTTCGCGCTGGCCGTCGGGGTGATCGCGGCGGCCTGCCTGGTCGCGATCCTCCGGAAGGAGCATCACCAGCCACGGTGACGCTCGGCGGCAACCCGCCACGCGATAAACTCGCCCAATGTCTTTCGCCAGCGACATCATCGGCACCCACTACCGCTACCCGGACTACTACCTGGTCGGGCGGGAGAAGATCCGGGAGTACGCCGAGGCGATCCAGTCCGACGATCCGCTGCACTACGACGAGGACGCGGCCAAGGCCGCCGGCTACCCCAATGTGGTGGCGCCGCTGACCTTCATCGCGATCCCCGGCCGCCAGGTCCAGCTGGACATCTTCCGCAATTTCGATGTCGGCATCAACCTGGCCCGGGTGATCCACCGCGACCAGAAGATCAAATACCACCGGGCGATCTGTGCCGGCGACAAGCTGTACTTCGACTCCTGGCTGGAATCGGTGGTGGAGTCGTTCGGGGCCGTCATCAGCACACTTCGCACCGAGGTGACCGATCAGGACGGCAAGCCGGTGATGACGACCCTGGTCACGATGTTCGGCGAGTCAGCCGGAGCCGAGGAGGACAACGCCCAGGTGGCCGCGATCGCGGCAGCGGCAATGGGCCGGCAGCGCTAACCGAGGAAGGTGTTGCGGCGCTGACTCAGCAGGCTGAACAGTGTCTGCTGGATGGTCTCGCGCACCTGATCGGTGATCTCGAAAGTCACCATCGGGTCGTCGGCGGCGGTTTCGTCGTAACCACTGGTGTCGATGGGCGCGCCGAACGCGATATGCCACTTGGACGGAAGCGGCACCAGTCCGGCCGGGCCCATCAGCGGGAACAGCGGCGTGATCGGGAAATACGGCACGCCGAACACCCTGGCCAGCAGCTTGACGTCGGCCAGCATGGGATAGATCTCCTCCGAGCCGACGATCGAGCACGGAATGATCGGGGCCTTGGCGCGCAAGGCCGCCGCGACGAAGCCACCCCGGCCGAAGCGCTGCAACTTGTAGCGATCCCGGAACGGCTTGCCCAGACCCTTGTAGCCCTCGGGGAAGACCGCGGTCAGTTCACCCCCGGACAGCAACCGGTTGGCATCGACGTTGCAGGCCATGGTGTGGCCGGCCTTGCGGGCGACCGGACCCAGCACCGGCATGTCGAACACCATGTCGGCGGCCAGTAACCGCAGGTTCCGATGCGCCGGGTGGTGGTCGTGCACCGCCACCGCCAGCATCGGGCCGTCGAACGGAAGCGTGCCGGCGTGGTTGGCGACCACCAGCCCGGCCCCGCTGTCGGGGAGGTTCTCGATACCGCTGACCTCGACGCGGAACCACTTGTCATAGAAGAACCGCATCGCCGGCAGCACGACGGCTTCGTTGTACTGCGGATCGAAACCGAACTCGTCCACGGAGTAGTCGCCGGTCAGCCGTTTGCGCAGAAAATCGGCGAGTCCGGCAATCCGCGCGACCAGGTCACTGGGGCCCGACTCGGCGCCGGTCCGGCGCTGCTCGAACTCCCGGATGACGGCCGCGATGTTCTCGTCCGGGCCGGTCGGCGAGGCAGCCGAGGGATGCCGGCGTGACGCACTGGCCCGCTGCGAGTTGCGCGAACCGGCACGGCCCGAATCAGGATGCAGCGGAATGACTTTCGCCTTGTCGCCGGCCATTGCTACCTCACCTGCCTCTCACCCGGTCATCGACCCGGTGCTCTCCGCGGCGTTGCCCCCCGAGGTGCTGCGCGAGGGCCAGTGCCCGGCCCTCGAACGAGCGTACCCATTCCGGGTCGATGATCGGCGTGAGCCCCCGGCCCTGCACGAAGTCGTCGAAGGCCTCCAGCGTGGTCCACTTGGGCTCGAAGCCCAGTTCGGTACGCATCCGGGTGGTGTCCATCACCCGGCCGTAGTTGAGGTAGTCGATCTGTTCGCGGGTGACCTCGCTGTACATCCGCGCCTTGCCCACCGAGTCCGCCGCCCGCACCACGAACGTCGGCACCGGCACCGGCAGCCGACCGGCCCGCCGGATCGCCTGGGACATCATGATGACGCCGTCGGCGCCGATGTTGAAGGTTCCGGCCCGACCGGCCATGGTGGCCCGTTCCAGGGCACCGAGTGCGTCCTGTTCGTGCAGCAGTTGCAGGCGGGCGTCGTGGCCGGCCACGGTCAGCACCAGCGGTCCGGACAGATAACGTGCCAGGGCGGTGTCCATGGCCGGACCGATCATGTTGGCCAGTCGCAGGATGGTCACCGCGATATCCGGACGACGGCGGCCCAGCCCGCGCGCGTAGCCCTCGATATCGAGGCTGTCGTGGGCGAATCCCTCGCCGAGCGGCCGGCGGCTACTGCTGTCCTCGGTGTGCACCACCGGGTCGTGCGCATTCGAGCCGTAGACCTCCGAGGTGGACTTCAGGATGACCCGCCGCACCGTCGGCGCCTTCTGACAGGCTGCGAAAAGCTGCATCGCGCCCATCACGTTGAGTTCCTTGAGGGTGGCCCGACCGCCGGAGCGCGGCGCATACGAGGCGGCCGCCGCGTGCACCACGGTGTCGACGTCGCTATTGCGAATCACCTTGGCGATGAACGGGTTTCGGATATCGGCACGGACGAACTCCGCGCGGCCCATCCGGCGCTGCAGATCCTTGCTCGGGGCGATGGCGTCGACCGCGATAACCTTGTTGATCAGCGGGTTCTGCGCCAGTCGGGCAGTCAGATAACCGCCGAGAAAACGGCACGCACCGGTGACCAGCACAACCTTGGGGTAGTGCGGCACCTCAGTGCCCGAGCCGCCGGGTTCCATCTGCTGAGCCTATCCGCCGGGCCGGAAACCGGCACGGCGGCGCGGGTTACTTACCGAGTTTTCTGCGCTGGACCCGGGTACGACGGAGCAGCTTGCGATGCTTCTTCTTGGACATCCGCTTGCGCCGCTTCTTGATAACTGAACCCATGAACTCCGCTGCCTAAGTACCCGCCCTGTCCGGGCCTGCCTGTGTCGGGGTCTTACCTTACCCAAGCGGGCGCGACGAACGAAACCGCGTCGTGGTTCTCAGCCGGCGTCGAAGTACGACGTCTCCAGCAGGTCGTGCACAGCCTTGGCGTGGACGCGGAACGAACGGCCCACCCGGACGGCCGGAAGTTCGCCGTTATGGACCAGCCGGTAGACCGTCATCTTGCTCACCCGCATCAGCGCGGCCACCTCCGCGACGGTGAGAAATTGCGTTCTGGTGACCGGCTGTCCCTCGGCGGCACCGGCGTCGCGCACCGGTTTACCGCTGGCGGAGTCCCGCGCCGATGGCCCGTTCATAGACGTCATCGCAACCCATTCCGTCGGGCACGAGCAGTGCCAGCGGCTTCCCCACCGCTGGCCCCCACTCGTGCATACAGGAGGAGAATAGCGTGGCCAATGGGGTTACTGCGACGGGTGTTTGTCGATCTGCCAGAGATTTCTAAAACTACTCAGATGTAATTCCGAGCAGCTCAGACTGGGTTTTTGCGGCTTCCACCGCGGCAGCGACGGCGGCGCGCAAACCGCTGCGCTCAAGTTCGCGCAGGCCAGCGGCGGTTGTGCCGCCCGGCGAGGTGACCAGCGCACGCAACTCCGCTGCCGAGGTATCCGGCCGGTCACCGCTCGCGGCCTCGCGGCGTTCCAGCAGCATCTCGGCCGATCCGGCCATCGTCTGGACCGCCAGGTCGGTGGCCACCGCCCGGTTCAGGCCAGCGGCCACCCCGGCGTCGACCAGCGCCTCGAGGAACAGGAAGAAGTAGGCCGGGCCGGATCCGGACACCGCGGTGACGGCGTCGATCTGGTTCTCCGGAACCGTCAGCGCCGACCCCACGCTCTGGAAAAGCTCGGCCGCCTCCGCGAGCTGCGCCGCGGTGGCGAACCGACCGGCGGCCAGCGCGCTGACCCCGGCTCCGACCAGCGCGGGCGCGTTGGGCATCACCCGGATCACCGGCGACCCGGCGGTCAGACGTGACTCGTAGTAGGCGGTGGTCACGCCCGCGGCGACGCTGACCAGAACCTGCTCCACGCTGTCGCCCTCGGCCTTGGCGGCGGCCGCGGCGAGCTCGGAGACGACCGATTCGATATCGGCCGGCTTGACCGCCAGGATCACGAAGCCGGCGTTCTCCACCGCATCCTCCAGGGATGCGACCCGCACCGAGTAGGTCTGCGACAGATACTCGGCGCGGGCGGGCGTCTTCTCCGAGACCACCAGGTCCTTGACCGGGCGCCCGGCCCGCAGCAGCCCGGACAGCAGCGCCTCGCCCATGTTGCCGCCACCGATGATCGCGATTCTGGCCATGGACGCACCCTACCCAGGAGGGACCAGGGCGAGCTGGCGGGTTTGGACGACGATCCGCCCGGTGCTGTCGACGACGGTGTGGTCCTCGTCGAACCAGTCCTGACCGATCTGGGTGGCCGTGCACAGCACCCGCAGCCAGCCGTCGGCGGGGAAACCACGCAGATAGGCGGTGAGCTGGACGGTCGGCGCCCAGCCCCGCCGACCCACCGCGTAGGGAACCGGCAGGGAGATGTCACCGCACATCAGCGCGAACAGTTCGTCGACCTGCCCCAGCCTGGGCCGGACCCAGACTTGAAAGGCCGGAGCCCGGCCGTTGTCGAGCGCCTCGACGACCAGCGGACGGATGTCGCAGCCGCGGGCCAGGTGGTTGATCTCGGCGGCGGAGTGCCCCGGCCCGATCGGGAGTACGTCGGCCGGCGGTTCCGGACTCATCAGGGCGGCCACCGAGGTGTCACTGAAGAGAGGCACGGCGTCATGTTCCGGCGCACCGAGGGTGACCACGGCGTGCACACACGCCCGATCGCCCTGGATCAGCTCGACGTCAACCAGGCCGATGCGCCGGCCCCGCTTACGGATGCTGGTGACCAGTCGAACATCGCCGGGATCAGGTGCGGACAGGAAGTTCGCCGATACCGCCACCGCGTAGCCGACCGGATCGGCATAGGCCTCGCGGGCAGCCTTCGCGCACAGCGCGATCATCACCCCGCCATGCACTTTGGGCCCGATTGTCCAGTGCTCGTTGAGGTTTGCGTCAAACTCCCCGGACCGGCCCTCGACCGGCTGCAGGACCATCGCATCGGAGAACAGCGGCGTCGCCGGTGAGGTCATCGTCAGCCCTTCGGTGCTACCGGAGCAGGTGGGTGCGGGCGAACTGTAGCGATTCGGTGAGCAGGCCGTCGCGTTCCGCTTTGGTCGCCGCCCCCGACGTCGTCACCTCCAGGACCACATGGCCGGTGAAATCGCTGCCGGCGAGCATCTGGCAGACCTCGACGGTGGGCTGGGTGCCGCGGCCGGGCACCAGGTGCTCGTCGGTGGACGCGCCGTTGCCGTCGCACAGGTGCAGATGCACCAGCCCCGAGCCCATCCGGCTGGCCATGTCCAGGGCGTCGGTGCCGGCCGTCGCGGTATGCGACAGGTCCAGTGTGTAGTGCGCGTGGTCGCCGTCCAGCGGGTCGTAGGACGGCGCGAACGCGGAGACCGCGGCACCGGGACGCCCGCCGCGCCGGCGCATTCGCTCGATGGACGACTGGCCGGAGCCGAAGAACCGGTCGGCCCGGAACGGGAACATGTTCTCCACCGCGACCATCACGTCGCTGCGGTCCTCCAGCCAGGCCACCTGGTCGCTGAAACCCTCGGCGTAACGGCGCTGCCAGCGAAACGGCGGGTGTACGACCACGGTCTGGGCACCGAGTCGCTCGGCGGCCTGCACACTGCGGTCAAGTTTCAGGATCGGATCGGAACCCCACACCCGCTGCGAGATCAGCAGGCAGGGCGCGTGCACCGACAACACCGGCATGCCGTAGCGGCGGGACAGTTGCGAGATCGTGCCGATGTCCTGACTGGCCGCCTCCGCCCAGACCATCAACTCAACGCCGTCGTAGCCCAGTTCGGCCGCACACTCGAAGGCCGCCTCGGTCCGCAGGGGATAGACCGAAGCCGTCGAAAGACCGACCTTGATCGCTGGGCGCACTGGATCAGATCGATTGCAGCAGGGCCAGCGGCCCGAGGGTCACCAGAGCGCCGACGGCGACCGCGATCAGCGTGCTCGCGATGTCCTCAGTCTTGCGAACCACCCGCACAGCGATAACCAGACCGAGGATCACCAGGACCGAAAGTGCCAGTGCAACAAGGGTATTCCACCGCCATAGCTGGTCGAAAGCGATGAACAAACCGGCACCGAACACCACCGCCAGCAGGGACTGCAGCACCGCGATCAGGCCGTGCCAGAGCAGACCCAGCGCGCCGCGGGGCCGGGCCGGCGGCGGCGCTGCCCGCACCTCGACCGCGTCGATGGTCTCGGTGTCCAGGCCCCTGCGAGCCCGGTCGGCGGCGCCGGTCTGGCCGGAGAACAGCGGGCCGCCGGAGGAGCGCAGGTAGGACCGGAGTTCCTCGGCGTCCCCGGCCTGCCCGTCGACGAGTTCGGCCAGGTCCACCGACTGATCAACCGGGTCGTACGCCATCTGCTCGGCGCCCGATTCCCGGCGGGCCGGCCGCGGATCGTAACTGCGTTGCGGACCGCGGCGCCGACTCGGTCGCGGTTCGCGCGAGAGCGGCGGAGGCGGCGGTGCCGCGGTCTCCACGGACTCAAGCACCGCGACGGACTCCGCCTGGTCGGGATCGGCGGCCGCCTCGTCGAACATCTCGTCGACCGCCTCGTCGACCGCCTCGTCGAACGCCTCGTCGAACGCCCGGGCTTCGACCGGAACCTCGACTGCCGCCTCCTCGGCGAGGGCCGCGTGGATCACCGCCTCGGCCGACTCGGTGGTACTGGCGTACACCACCACGGTCTCCGCCGAGAGCGTCACGTCCTCCTCGACCACCTCCGCCGCGTCAGCCACCGGGATGACGTCAACGACGTCGGCGACGTCGGCAACCTGGGCGGCCGGCACCTCGTCGCGTACGACCGGGATTTCGCCGGTCAGTTCCGCGACGCTGACCGCCTCGCTGTTCCGGCGCTTGCGCCGTCGGTGCCCACCAGCGGGCGGCGCACCGATCGTCCCGTTACGGGCAAGCAGCTCAGCAACCGAGATGGGCCGGGTGCTGTCGTCTGATCCGCTCATCGTGCATCGCCTCTCGATCGGCCCGCGCCGGTCCCCACCTGTGCGGTTCCCTCGACCACATTGTCCAACCGGCGAAGGATGATGCCCTCGCGCAGTGCCCACGGGCAGATACCCACCGCTTCCACCGACAGTGCTCGCATACTCGCCTCCGCCACCAGGGCACCGGCCACGATCTGCGGCGCCCGCTCGGCACTGACGCCTTCCAGTTCGGCACGGTCTGCTGTGGTCATCCTAGAGATGAACGCTATGAGCTGACGGAGGCCGTTGGCGGTAAGGACACGTTTGACCCGCGGTCCCGCCGCCGAAGGGGCGGCGCCGGTCAGCCGGGCCAAGGAGCGGAAGGTTTTCGATGTACCCACCGCAAGGTCGGGCGCCCCGGCCTCCAACACGGCCTTGGCGGTATCGGTGATCTCGCTGTCCAGCCAGTCCCGCAGCATCGCCACCCGCCGCCGGCCGGGCGGATCCTCGGACAACCACTCGCGGGTCAGCCGACCGGCGCCCAGCGGGAGCGACAGCGCCACGTCGGGCTCCTCGTCGACGCCGTTGGACAGCTCCAGCGACCCGCCGCCGATATCCAGGTTGATGATCCGGCCTGCGCTCCAGCCGTACCAGCGCCGCACCGCCAGGAAGGTCAGCCTCGACTCGTCGGCCCCGGAGAGCACCTGGAGGTCGACGCCGGTCTCGGCCCGGACTTTCGCCAGCACCTCATCGGAGTTGCGCGCATCCCGCACGGCCGAGGTGGCGAACGCCATCACATCCGCACACCCCGAACTGCGGGCAATCTTGGCGAACTCGGTCACCGTGGCGATCAGCTTCTCCGCGCCGCGGCGGTTCAGCCGCCCGTCGTCGTCGATCGCCTCGGCGAGACGCAGCGGCGCCTTGGTGGAACTCATCGGCGTCGGGTGCCCGCCCCGGTGCGCATCCACCACGAGCAGATGAACCGTATTGCTGCCCACGTCGAGCACGCCCAATCGCACGTGCACCAACCTAGCGGGCGGTGAGCGTCTACCGTTGCACTCCGTGACAAGCAGGCACCCCGGCGAGGTCGAGTTGGACTTCCCACGCGAGTGGGTGGAGTTCTACGACCCGGACAATTCCGAGCATCTGATCGCCGCCGACCTGACCTGGCTGCTGTCGAACTGGACGTGCGTCTTCGGCACGCCGGCCTGCCAGGGCACCGTCGAGGGCCGCCCCGATGACGGCTGCTGTTCACACGGCGCCTTCCTGTCCGACGACGACGACCGGGCCCAGCTGGATGACGCGGTAGCGACGCTGACCGACCAGGACTGGCAGTTCCGCGACAAGGGCCTGGGACCCAAGGGTTATCTGGAGATGGACTCCTACGAGGACAAGCCGAACCTGCGGACCCGCAAGTACAAGGGAGCGTGCATCTTCCTCAACCGCCCGGGCTTCCCCGGCGGTGTGGGCTGCGCGTTGCACAGCAAGGCGCTGGCGCTCGGGGTCGAACCGCTGACGATGAAACCTGAGGTCTGCTGGCAGCTACCGATCCGTCGCACCCAGGACTGGGTGACCCGACCCGACGGCAGCGAGATCCTGAAAACCACCATCACCGAATACGACCGGCGCGGCTGGGGCGAGGGCGGTGAGGACCTGCACTGGTACTGCACCGGGGACCCCGCCGCGCATGTCGGCAGCAAGCCGGTATGGAAGGCCTACGCCCCGGAACTCACCGAACTGCTGGGCGAGAAGGTCTACGCCGAACTGGCGCAATTGTGTAAGCGACGCGGCGGATTGGGGCTGATCGCCGTTCACCCGGCGACCCGCCTGGCGGCAGAGTCCTGAACGCGCAAGTCCCCAGCGGCAGCACCGGCGTTGCTAATGTGATCGGGATGCGAGCAATGGTCACCGGCGCGGCGGGCTTCATCGGATCGACCTTGGTCGATCGACTGCTGGCGGACGGGCACACGGTCGTCGGTATCGACAATCTCAGCTCCGGCAAGGAGGGCAACCTCGATGCCGCGCGCGGGAATCCCGACTTCGACTTCGTCCTGGCCGACATCGTCGACCACGACCTGGTCGCACTGCTTGGTGAGGTCAGGCCCGAGGTGGTCTTTCACCTGGCCGCCCAGATCGACGTGCGGCACTCGGTGACCGATCCGGAGTTCGACGCCATGACCAATGTCATCGGCACGGTCCGGCTTGCCGAGGCCGCGCGGCGCGCCGGCGTCCGCAAAGTCGTTCACACCTCCTCCGGCGGCTCGATCTACGGCGTCCCGGCCGACTACCCGGTCAGCGAGGACGTCCCCACCGACCCGGAGTCGCCGTACGCGGCGGGCAAGGTGTCCGGCGAGATCTACCTGAACACCTTCCGCCACCTCTACGGCATGGACTGCTCCCATATCGCGCCCGCCAACGTCTACGGACCCCGCCAGGACCCGCACGGCGAGGCCGGCGTGGTCGCGATCTTCGCTCAGGCTCTTCTCGCCGGCGCCCCGACCAAGGTCTTCGGCGACGGGTCCAACACCCGCGACTACGTGTTCGTCGACGATGTCGTCGATGCCTTCACCAGGGCGGCGGGACCCGCCGGTGGCGGGCAGCGGTTCAACATCGGCACCGGCGTGGAGACCAGCGACCGGCAGTTGCACACCCTGGTCGCCGCCGCCGCCGGCGCCCCGGACGATCCGGCGTTCGCGCCGGCCCGCCTCGGCGATGTGGCCCGGTCCTGCCTGGACAATCGCCGGGCCGAAGCGGTCCTGGGCTGGACGCCGAAGGTCCAACTCGCCGACGGCGTCGCGCGCACGGTCGACTACTTCCGCAGCTAGACCGGCGACGGCCCGGCCGCGGGCAGACCTTGCTGCAGTTGCCCGGCGATATCGTCCCAGGACGCCGCAGCGGCAAGGCCGCCCAGCCCCGCCTCGCCCATCGTCCGGGCGGCTTCGGGATCGGTGAGCAGCCGAATCAAGGCGCGCGCGAGGGCCTCGGGATCACCGGGCGGCACCAGCAGCCCGGAAACCCCATCGCGGACCACCGCGGGAATGTCCCCCACCCGGGTCGCCACCACCGGCCGGCCCATGGTGTGTGCCAGATGCGCGACGCCGGACTGTGAACTGCGCTTGTAGGGCAGGACCACACACCGGGCCCGCGCGAAGTAGGGAGCCACCTCGGGCACCGGTACGTATCCGGTGTGCAGGCTCGCGCCGGGCAACGCCGCCACGGTCGAGCGCAGCAGGGATTCATCCATGTCCGCGCTCACCGCGCCGACGATGACCAACTCCGCATCCGGAACCTCGGCGCGGACCATCGGCCAGGCGTCACACAGCGTGTCGATGCCCTTGTAGGCGGTGATGGTGCCGAACGACAACGCGACCGGCCCGGTGGCCCCGGCGTCCGGCATCTCCCCGGAGACGAAGATGCCCTCGTCGCCATGCGGAATCACGTGGACCGGCGCGGTGATCGGCCAGGTCTCCATCAGTATCCGGCGGGCGGAGTCGCCCAGTACGAACGCGACGTCCAGATCGGCGTAGGCCTTGGCCAGTGCCCGGTTGGTGACACCGGAGGTCTTGTACATCCCGTCCTGTCCGGGTTGCTCGACGAGCGGGCGCGGCTCGTGCGCCACGATGCCCAACACCGTGCGCGGCAGCGCCCTGCGCACCGCCCGCACGCCCCACCCGTCGACCGGGAACCGCCACGCCGACCACAGGACGACGTCCGGCCGGGTTCGTCGTAGGTGGGCGATCAGCACCAGCCAGGCGGCCGAATGCTGCCCGGCCCGGATCCCCCTGCGCGCCCGTCTCCACCAAGCGGGGGCATCCGCTCCGGCGGTCGGGTGCCAGGTCGGCAGGATGCTGCGGACCCGGCAACCGGGTTCGCGCGACAGCAATTCCGGGGAGGGTCCGGTGA
>JBFYOR010000174.1:0-2665 GCA_041303695.1 Mycobacterium sp.
TCTACGACCCGATCGTGCAGGGGGAGGCCGGGGTGGATCTCCACGGGGTGTTCCTCAAGGACTACCGCCCGGCCGACTGGTGACAGACCAATGGCGGCAGCACCCGCTAGACCGGCGGGTAGGTGGGGGTGCCGGTCCAGTCGGTGCCGCGCAGGGCCCACGGCAGCCAGCTGAAGAAGTACTCGATTTCGTCGGTCGCGTCGTAATCGGGATTCGGATCCATGGTCAAACCTCCATCGTGCGTTCCGACTGAGCGAAGTGTATCCCGCCGGACCCGCGCGGCATGGTGGAACCTGCGCGTTGCGTGAACCAGCGGAGCCTAAACTGTCCAACCAGTTGATAGGGCGTACCCCAAGCGAGGACAGCATGCCACCGGAGAACGGCACGAGCCGCCGCGAAGAGTTGTTGGCCGTTGCCACCAAGCTGTTCGCGGCGCGCGGCTACCACGGCACCCGGATGGACGACGTGGCCGACGTGGTTGGTCTGAACAAGGCGACGGTCTACCACTACTACGCGAGCAAGTCGCTGATCCTGTTCGACATCTACCGGCGGGCCGCCGAGAACACCCTGGCCGCTGTGCACGACGACCCGTCCTGGACCGCCCGCGAGGCGCTCTACCAGTACACGGTGCGCCTGCTGACCAACATCGCGGAGAACCCGGAGGGTGCGGCGGTGTACTTCCAGGAGCAGCCCTATATCGCCGAGTGGTTCACCGATGAGCAGGTGGCCGAGGTCCGGGAGAAGGAGACCCAGGTCTACGAGCACGTCGCCGGCCTGATCGACCGCGGAATCCTCAGCGGTGAGTTCTTCGAGTGCGACTCGCATGTGGTGGCGTTGGGCTATATCGGCATGACGATGGGTGCCTATCGCTGGTTGCGGCCGGACGGCCGGCGAACCGCCACCGAGATCGCCGCCGAATTCTCCACCGCGCTGCTGCGCGGGCTGATCCGTGATGAGGACACCCGGGTCCGATCCCCGCTGGGGCAGGCGTATCCGGCTGTGCCCGTTGGGAAGGCGCACGCCTGATGCCGCTGGTGAGCAAGACCCTCGAGGTCAACGCCGACTCGGCTGCGATCCTTCGCATCGTCGCGGACTTCGAGTCATACCCGCAGTGGAACGACGAGGTGACGGCCGTCTACATCCTGGCCCGCTACAACGACGGCCGACCCAGCCAGCTACGAATCGACACCGAGATCCAGGGTCATTCCGGCACCTATATCCAGGCCGTGTACTACCCGAGCCCGGCACAGATCCAGACCGTGATGCAGCAGGGCGACCTGTTCGCCAAACAGGAGCAGTTGTTCTCCGTCGTCGAGATGGGCCCGCTGAGCCTGCTGACCGTCGACCTCGACGTCGAGACGTCCTTCGCGGTACCGGCCATGATGGTCAAGAAGCTCGTCAACGATGCGCTCGAACACCTCGCGAACAATCTCAAGGCGCGGGCCGAGCAGCTGTCCGGCCCGTAGTCAGGGTCCAACGGCGGCAACAAATTTCCCCGGATTGCGGCGTTTCGTGTCGCGTATTCGTCGGGTTGTCGCAAGCTGGGTTCGATGGATATCGCCGGGGGGCCGCCCCACACGGAGCAGCCCTACCTGTCCCGCCGCCAGAACTGGGTCACCCAACTCGAGCGGCATGCCCTGATGCAACCCGGTGCCACGGCATTGAGGTTCGAAGGCCGCACCACCACCTGGGCCGAACTCGCGCGCCGGGTCTCCGGTCTCGCCGGTGCGCTGTATCGACGGGGCGTCGGTGCCGGCGACCGGGTGATGATCCTCATGCTCAACCGGCCGGAGTTCGTGGAAGCCTGCCTGGCCGCCACCATGCTCGGCGCCATCGCAGTACCGGTGAACTTCCGGCTTACCCCGCCGGAGTTGGCGTACCTGGTGGACAACTGCGGTGCCGGCGTGCTGATCACCGAACCGCTGCTCGCGCCGGTCGCCGCGGCGGTCCGCGAGACCGCCCCGGCGCTGTCGGCGGTGATCGTGGCAGCGGCGGAGACCGATGATTCGGTTCTCGGCTACGAGGACCTCGTTACCGAGGATCCCAGCCCGGCGCCGCGGGTCGACGTTCCCAACGACAGCCCTGCGCTGATCATGTACACCTCCGGCACGACCGGGCACCCGAAGGGCGCGGTGCTGACGCACGCCAACCTGGCCGGCCAGGCGCTGACGGCGATCTATACCAACGCTCCGGATATCGCCCGGGACGTCGGGTTCATCGGGGTTCCGCTGTTCCATATCGCCGGGATCGGCAGCATGCTGCCGGCGATGACGATGGGCACCCCCACGGTCATCCATCCGCTGGGTGGTTTCGATCCCGGCGAACTGCTCGACGTACTGGCCGCTGAGAAGGTCACCGGCCTCTTCCTGGTCCCAGCCCAGTGGCAGGCGGTATGCGCCGAGCAGCAGGCCCGGCCGCGCCCGCTGAGCCTGCGGACGCTGTCCTGGGGGGCGGCACCGGCGTCGGACACGCTGCTGCGGCAGATGGCCGAGACGTTCCCGGGCGCCAGGATCCTTGCCGCCTTCGGCCAGACCGAGATGTCGCCGGTGACCTGCATGCTGCTCGGCGAGGACGCGATCCGCAAGCTCGGGTCGGTGGGCAGGGTCATCCCGACGGTGGCGGCACGGATCGTCGATGAGAACAACGACGACGTCCCGGTCGGACA
>JBFYOR010000175.1:0-5490 GCA_041303695.1 Mycobacterium sp.
GCGTGGTCGTCGGCGGGGGGGCCGGCGCGGTGCTGGTTGTCGGCTCCGCAGTGGTCTCGCCGGTGGGGGCGGGTGCCGGCGCCGGTTGCTCCGTCGTGCTGGGCGCCACGGTGGAGGAGGTGGCTGTGCCGGGTGTGACAGGGGTCGAGGTGACAGCCGGACTGTCAGAACCGGCGCCGGTGAACTTCACCACCGCATAGACCAGGAACGCCAGAACCGCGGCTGTCAGAACGCCGAGTCCCACCAGCGCGACCGGGCGCTGAAACCACGGTGTCGGGGGCGGCGTGGGCCCTGGCACCGGATATCGGCCGTAGCCGGTCGGTTCCTGGTAGCCCGGGGCGCCGTACTCGCTGTACGCCTCGCCTCCGGTTCCGCCGTAATCGGCGTACTGGGTCGGCTCGCTGTCGGGGTAACTGCCCGGGTCGTCGGGGGAACCGCTGTTGCGCACCACGGAAGCAGATCCTAGGGCCTGTCGCCCCGCATCCCGGTCGCGAGCAGACACAAAGTCGCACGAATCCGGGCCGCTGGGTGCGACTTTATGTCTGCTCGCGCACAGAGAGCACAGGGGAAGGGGGCAGCCGGGGTATGACCTCGGCGGCGAACAGGCTGAGGTGGTCGAGGTCGGATATGTCCAGCAGTTGGAGGTAGACCCGTTGCACACCGGCCTCAGCGAACACCCCGAGCCGGTTGGCGATCTCGTCGGGCGTGCCGACCAGCGGGGAGCTGGCCCGAAGCTCGTCGAGGTCCCGCCCGATCGCGGCGGCGCGCCGGTTCAACTCCGACTCGTCGGCGCCGGCGCAGACCGCGAAGGCCGCGGAGTAGACGATGTCCCCGGCCGGTCGGCCGGCCCGCTCCAATGCCGCCCGGACCCGTCCGTACTGCAGCGGGACGAAATCCAGGGTGGGGAATGCCAGATTGAATTCCGCGGCGAAGCGGGCGGCCAGTGCGGGGGTGCGGTTGGGGCCGCCACCGCCGATGACGATCGGGGGGTGCGGCCGCTGCACCGGCTTCGGCAGCGCCGGGGAGTCGGCGACGGTGTAGTGGGCGCCGGGATAGTCGAAGGTCTCGCCGGTCGGGGTGCCCCACAGCCCGGTGATGATCTCGAGTTGCTCCTGCAGCCGGTCGAATCGCTCGCCGAGACCGGGGAAGGGAATCCCGTATGCCCGGTGTTCGGCCTCGAACCAGCCTGCGCCGATACCGAATTCGACCCGGCCGCCGCTCATCGCGTCCACTTCGGCCACCGCGATCGCCAGCGGGCCGGGGTAGCGGAAGGTAGCCGAGGTCACCAGCGTTCCGAGCCGGATGGTGGACGTCTCTCGGGCGATCCCGGCCAGCGTCACCCAGGAGTCGGTGGGCCCGGGCAGGCCCTCGGCGTTCATCGCCAGGTAGTGATCGGAGCGGAAGAAGGCCGAGAACCCGAGGGATTCGGCGGCCCGGGCGACGGCGAGTTGATCGTCGTAGGTGGCGCCCTGCTGGGGCTCGACGAAGACGCGGAAGTCCATCGGGTCAGGTTAGAAGAACTCGGCGCCCTCGGTGCTGACGAACATGCCGTGGCCGGTATCGGCGTTGGTGAACCGGGTGCCACTGCTGGCGGCTTCGATGGTCCAGCCCACCGCACTGTAGGTGGCGTAGTCGATCGTCGTGGTGGGCATGGCTCCCAGGTTGCCCACCACCCAGCGGTTACTCCCGCCGGCTGACACCTCGACCCCGGTGGCCCGCTCGCCGTCGATGACCGGTGAGTCGGTGAACTCCGACTCGCAGCCCACCGTGCCGGCCGATATCTGACAGCGGGTCTTGCCCGACCTGGTCTCGATGTAGACGTAACCGTTGGCGTTGGGCGCCAGTATCTCGGCCCCGGCCGGGGGCGGGGTCTTCGTCGAGGGCGCCGTGGGTGCGGGCGCGGAGGTGGTCGGCCGGGCGGTGGGGAAATCCGGTTCACTGCCGGTTCCGCACCCCGGGCAGGTCGCAGCCCCGTCGACGGTGGTGCTGCACCCCGCCGCGAGAACCGCGATGGCCAGCCAGGCAGCCGCCAGACCGGCTCGCACGCCGTTGGAGATCCGCACCCGCCCAGAGTACGCAGTCAGTGACTGGAGTTACGCCAGTGACTCGCGGGGTGTTAGCTCACCGTCACATTGGCGGTGAAGACCCAGACTTCCTTCTCCCCGCCGGGCCACGGCCGTCCGTAGGTGGCGGACACCGTGGAGTTTCCGGGAGCCATCGCCTGCAACATCCAGACGTCCTTCCCGGGCGCCCCCGGGAGGTCGGCGGCGGGTGCGATGGCCTCGTGGCCGGTCTGTGCCACCACCTTCGCATCGGAGATCAGCATCTTCTCGTCCCACTGAAAGCCGGTGGAGGCATTGGAGCCGAGACTGACCTGGAGGAAATCGCCGACGGCCAGGTCGACGCTGCGGCTCACCTGTTTCTGGTTCATCAGATCGTCGTAGGAGATTTCGATCGTCTGCGTCTGTGGTCCCGACTGTTGTTCCGACTGTGATCCCGCCACTGGAGGTTCGGACTTGCCGGTGCAGCCCACCAGTGCGGCCGCGGTGCCCACCGCAACTGCCAACACACCCAGGTGACGTTTCATGATCGGTTCCTTTCGAAGAACTGTCTGGTCATTTTCTGATAGGAAAGCGCCCGACGGGCCGGTAGCGGACGCGGCCAGTCGTCGGCGCGAAAATAGGCGTCCGTTCCGCCGTCAACGAAGATGACGCTGCCGCAGAGGAAGTCCGCGGAGTCCGACAGCATGAACACCACCCAGTCCGCCAACTGTCCGGCGTCGCCGAACCCCCCAACGGGAACCGGGAACCGGCGGATGTGCTTGGCATCCGACGGTGTGGCCAGTTGTTCCTCCAGCATCGGGGTCATGATGACGCCCGGTGCCAGCGCATTGAGCCGGATTCCGGCGCCGGCCCACTCCGCTGTCACCGCGTGGCGGCGAATCCAGCGGCTGACCGCGATCTTCGAGGCCGCGTACGCCATCGCCGGTGCGACCGGGCCGAACAGCCGGTAGGCGCGCAGCGCCCGCTCGGCGTCACCGGCCAGCAGCGCCCGGATGGCACGACCGGGAACCGCGGGCACCGTGGTGGTTGAGTTGCTCGCGAAAACGACCGCTTTTGCACGGTCGGCGGCGGCCAAGGCGGGACGCCAGGCCTGGAGCAGGTCCACCACCCCGAAGTAGTTCACCTCGGTGATCAACCGCTGCGCGCCCCGGGTGGGACCCAGTCCGGCGGCGAGCACGGCGCCGTCGAGTACGCCCGCGCACGCCGCCAACACATCGGCCGCGGCACCGCGGCGGCCGGCCGGGGTGGAGAGGTCGGCCACGATGTCGGCGTTCCTGATGTCGACCCCGATGACGGTGTGACCGCCGGAGCGCAACTTCTCGACGACGGCGCCGCCCATGCCGGAGGCCGAGCCGGTGACCGCGTAGGTGCCCACGGTGAGAAGTATGACCAATAGGAACGAGCGTGGATGAAATCAGCGCGATGTGTCGCCGTCGGCAATTAATCTGCGGGCCCATGCACTTCGATATCGACAGTTTCCGGTTGGACGGCAAGTCGGCGGTTGTCACCGGCGCGGGGGCGGGGATCGGCCGGGCCATCGCCGAACTCTTCGCCTCCGCCGGCGCATCCGTTCTGGTCAGCGACCTCGACGCCGATGCGGCCGTGAGGGTGGCCGAAGCGATCCGGTCCGCGGGCGGCAACGCCGCCGCAACCGGCTGCAACGTGACCGAGGACGCCGATCTGGTCGCACTGGTGGACCTCGCGGTCGACGAATTCGGTGGGGTGGACATTCTGGTCAACAACGCCGGCGGCGGCGGACCCAAACCCTTCGACATGCCCATTGCGGATTTCGAGTGGGCCTACCGGCTCAACGTCTTCTCCACGTTCCGGCTGACCCAACTGTGCGCGGCGCAGATGGCCCACCGTGGTGGCGGCGCGGTGCTCAACATCAGCTCGATGGCAGGGGAGAACACCAATTCACGGATGGCCTCCTACGCGTCGTCGAAGGCCGCGGTGAACCACCTGACCCGCAATATCGCCTTCGACCTGGGGCCGATGGGGATCCGGGTCAACGCGATCGCCCCCGGAGCGATCAAGACCCACGCACTGTCCACGGTCTTGACGCCGGAGATCGAACGGCACATGCTCGCCAAGACCCCACTGGCCAGGCTGGGACAGCCCGACGACATCGCCTACGCCGCGCTGTTCCTGTGTGCGCCGGCGTCGGCGTGGGTCAGTGGACAGGTGCTGACCGTCAGCGGCGGCGGAGTCCAGGAACTCGACTAGCAGGAGCACCATGACATTCGATGCTTTCGCCGACTTCCGGATGACCGGCCACGTCGCGCTTGTCACCGGCGGCGCGGAGAACATCGGGGAAGCCATCGCCCGCACGTTCGCCGGAGCCGGCGCCAACGTGGTCATCGCCGATCTCAAGGCTGACCTGGCGGCCGAGACCGCAGCCCGGCTGACCGAGGAGACGGGATCGCAGGTTCTCGGATTGGGTTGTGATGTCACGAAACTGGCCGATATCGACCGGGTGGTCGCCGAGACGGTCGCGAACTTCGGCGGCATCTCGACGTTGGTGAACAACGTCGGATGGGGTCGGCCCTACAAGGACCCGCTGGACATCTCGGCCGAGGAGATGGTGGACAGCTACACGCTGAACTGCCTGTCGGCGATGAGGATGACCGCGGCCTGCCGACCTCACCTGCTCGCCGCCGACAACGCCACGGTGACCAACTCCGGTTCGATGGTCGGCGTGGCACCGGCTTTCGAGTTCCTGGCCTACTCGGCGGCCAAGGCCGCACTCAACCACCTGATGCTCGGCCTTGCGCATTACTTCGCCAAGCAGGTCAGGGTCAACTCGATCGTCATCGGTACCGTTCTCACCCCGGGCTACTCCGACGTCGGACTCGATGAGAAGACCCAGTACGCGCTGGCCCACCCGAACAACCTGACCGGCCGATCCGGAACCCCGCAGGATGTCGCCAACGCATTCCTCTGGCTGGCTTCCCCGGCCGGCGGCTGGGTCAGCGGCCAGACGATTCAGGTGGCCGGCGGTGGCGCCCGGGTGAAGATCCTGCCGACGTAACCGGGTTCAGAGCACCGACCCGGTGCCGTTGAGGACCCCGTCGACCCAGAATTCGTTGAGCGGAGCGGCGAACCTGTCGTTGTTGGTCAGCGTCGGCAGGCCCAGGGAGTCCTCGATGAACCGCAGCAGGCTGTAGTGGTTGTAGTGGTTGCTGGCGGTGAAGGCACCACTGCGCATCCCGGCCTCCACCGCGCCCTGGGACGGGATGACCACGAACACGACCCGGTTACCCTCATTGCCAAAGCCCAGCGAGGTGTTGTTGTTGTCCTCATCGAAAGTAACGACCAGCGCCGACTTGCGGGTGGTGTCCTTCCACACCGCGGAATTCAGGACCACCGGGACGGTTTCCGAGAGGAACTGGTCGAGCGCCGGGATGTTGTAGGGGTTGCCGGGCTC
>JBFYOR010000176.1:0-3401 GCA_041303695.1 Mycobacterium sp.
TTCGTAGCCGTTGTGCGCGGCGCGGTCCCGTCCGCCCGGAAAGCAGATCGGGTCTCCCGGGCTGCAGAGGTCGATGGCCTGGGCGGCGAACAGCCCGGTGCTCGACAGCGGGGTGCCGAACCGGGTGGCCGGGTTGCCGAACACCGCCACCGCGGCGATCTGGTCGGCCGCCTCCGGCGGCATCGGCGGCGCCGACCCGAGATTGCCGACGAGGGTACCCAGCGGCGCCACACCGGCCAGCATGGACATCACCGCCGCGCCCTGGGAGAAGCCGCCGAGGACGAACCTGGTGGCCGGGCAGGCCGTGGCGACGGCGGCCAAATGGTTCTCGGTGTCGACCGCACCCGCCGAGGTGGTCAGGAAGTTGACACTGGCCGGGTAGTTCACCCCGTAGACGGCCAGGTTGCGGCCGCCCAGCATAGGCGCGAGGGTGTCGGCGAGGGCCTGGCCGACCCGGCCGGGACCGGGCGGTTCCCCGGTGCCCCGGGCGAACACCAACTCCACATCCGGGCAGCCGTCGGCGTGGGCCCGCGGGACCGGGCTGAGCATCACCGATAGCGCGGTCGCGGCGACGGCGGCGGCGACCAACCGCCGGATCTCAGCCAAAGAACGCCGCCGCATCGTCGTAGCGGCTCTGCGGCACCAGCTTGAGCTGGCTGACCGCATCGGCCAGCGGCACCCGGCCGATGTCCTCGCCGCGCAGCGACACCATCATCCCGTACTCCCCGGCATGCGCGGCGTCGGCGGCGTTGACCCCGAAGCGGGTGGCCAGCACCCGGTCGTAGGCGGTGGGTGTGCCGCCGCGCTGGATGTGGCCGAGCACCGTGACCCGGACCTCCTTGCGGATGCGTTTCTCCACCTCGTGTCCGAGTTGCTGGGCCACCCCGGTGAACCGCTCGTGGCCGAACTCGTCGACCCCCCCGTGGCGCAGGTCCATCGAGCCCTCGGCCGGTTTGGCGCCCTCGGCGACCACACAGATGAAGTGCGAGGCGCCGCGCTGGAAGCGCTGCTTGACCAGTCGGCACACCTCCTCGACGTCATAGGGCTGTTCGGGGATCAGCGTCATGTGCGCACCGGATGCCAGCCCGGAGTTCAGCGCGATCCAGCCGGCATGGCGGCCCATCACCTCGACCAGCATCACCCGCTGGTGCGACTCGGCGGTGCTGTGCAGCCGGTCGATCGCCTCGGTGGCGATCATCAACGCGGTGTCGTGGCCGAATGTCACGTCGGTGCAGTCGATATCGTTGTCGATGGTCTTGGGAACCCCGACGACCGGCACGCCCTCCTGGGTCAGCCAGTGCGCCGCGGTCAGCGTGCCCTCGCCGCCGATCGGGATGAGAACGTCGATCCCGTTGTCCTCGAGGGTCTGTTTGATGTCGTCGATACCGGCGCGCAGCTTCTCCGGGTTGGTGCGGGCGGTGCCCAGCATGGTGCCGCCCTTGGCCAGCAACCGGTCGTTGCGGTCGTCGTTGTAGAGCTGGATACGCCGGTTCTCCAGCAGACCCCGCCAGCCGTCCTGGAAACCGACCACCGAGGACCCGTACCGGGCGTCGCAGGTCCGCACCACCGCGCGGATGACGGCATTGAGGCCGGGGCAGTCGCCGCCGCCGGTCAGAACTCCGATTCGCATATCTCCATCTAACCGTCTCGGGCCGAACCTCGGAGTGCTTAGAGGGCAGTCGGCAGCGGGCCGCGGGCCACCTCGTAGGCCGCGCCGACCCGGTAGAGCCGGTCATCGGCCAGCGCCGGGGCCATGATCTGCAGGCCGACCGGCAGGTTGTCGTCCGGTGACAGTCCCGACGGCACCGACATCCCGCAGTGCCCGGCCAGGTTCAGCGGCAGGGTGCACAGGTCGAACAGGTACATCGCCAGCGGGTCGTCGACCTTCTCGCCCAGCCGGAAGGCGGTGGTCGGGGTGGCCGGGGACACCAGCACGTCGACGCTCTGATAGGCCTTCTCCAGGTCGGCGGCGATCAGTGTGCGGACCTTCTGCGCCTGGTTGTAGTAGGCGTCGTAGTAGCCGGCCGACAGCGCATAGGTGCCGATCATGATGCGGCGCTTGACTTCCGGGCCGAAACCGGCCGCCCGGGTCAGTGCCATCACCTCTTCGGCGCTGTGGCTGCCGTCGTCGCCCACCCGCAGTCCGTAGCGCATGGCGTCGAAGCGGGCCAGGTTGCTGGACACCTCCGACGGCAGGATCAGGTAGTAGGCCGACAGCGAGTGGTCCAGGTTCGGGCAGTCGACCTCGCTGATCTGCGCACCGAGCGCGGCGAGCTGGGCGACGGCGTCGTTGAACGACGCCAGCACGCCGGGTTGGTAGCCGGCCCCGCTGCGCAGTTGCTTGACCACACCGACCCGAACCCCGGTGAGGTCGCCGGTCGCACCCTGCTTCGCCGCGGCGATCACATCCGGGATCGCGGCGAACAGGGAGGTGGAGTCGTGCGGGTCGTAGCCGGCGATGACGCGGTGCAGCAGGGCGGTGTCACCCACCGTGCGCGCGCACGGCCCACCCTGGTCCAGCGACGAGGCGCAGGCCACCAGGCCGTAGCGCGACACCGTGCCGTAGGTGGGCTTGACGCCGACGGTCGCGGTCAGGGCGGCGGGCTGGCGGATCGACCCGCCGGTGTCCGAGCCGATGGCCAGCGGCGCCTGGAAGGCCGCGAGTGCCGCCGCGCTGCCGCCACCGGATCCGCCCGGAACCCGGTCGGTGTCCCACGGGTTGCGGGTGGGCCCGTAGGCCGAGTTCTCGGTGGAGGAGCCCATGGCGAACTCGTCCATATTGGTCTTGCCGAGGATCGGGATACCGGCTTGCCGGATCCGCGCCGTCACCGTCGCGTCGTAGGGCGACACCCAGCCCTCGAGGATCCGCGACCCGCAGGTGGTCGGCATGTCGGTGGTGGTGAAGACGTCCTTGAGCGCCAGCGGAACCCCCGCCAGCGCCGAGGGCAGCTGCTCACCCGCGGCGACACGCGCGTCGATCTCCGCGGCGGTGGCCAGCGCCTGCTCGGCGCCGACGTGCAGGAACGCGTGGTAGCGCTCGTCGGTGG
The DNA here is from genome assembly GCA_041303695.1 of Mycobacterium sp. Taxonomy (GTDB): domain Bacteria; phylum Actinomycetota; class Actinomycetes; order Mycobacteriales; family Mycobacteriaceae; genus Mycobacterium. The sequence continues at coordinate 3,048 of JBFYOR010000176.1, forward strand.
CGGCGATCTGATCCAGGCAGGCCTGGGTGACCTCGGTGGAGCTGACCTCCTTGCGGGCGATCTTGGCTCCGAGTGTGGCGGCGTCCAGCCGGATCAACTCGTCCATCAGGCCTCATCCCCCAGGATCTGCGGGACGACGAACCGGCCGTCCTCCGCCGACGGCGCCTCGGCCAGGGCCTGCTGCTGGGTCAGGCTGAACTGCACGGTGTCGGGCCGGGTGACGTTCACCTCCCGCAGCGGGTTGCCGGTCGGGGTGACCCCGGTGACGTCGACGGCCTGGATTGCACCGACGTAGCCCAGGATCGAGTCGAGTTGGCCGGCGAAGGCGTCGAGTTCGTCGTCGGTCAGGGCCAG
>JBFYOR010000177.1:0-7060 GCA_041303695.1 Mycobacterium sp.
CCCCGGCTGGCTGCAGGTGGTCGGTGAGCGTCAGCGGATCCTGGTGCACCAGGTGCCGACCCGCGAGCAGATCCAGGTCCCGCTCGCCGAGCAGCTGATCGTCGAGTTCTACTCGAAGTAACCAAACCCTCGGAGGGCTTCGCCCCCCGAGTTCCCCCCAAACGGCATCAAATAGTGGGTGCCGAAAAGGAGATAGAAGAACACCATGCTGATTTCCCAGCGCCCCACACTCAGCGAAGAGGTCATCGCCGAGGACCGCTCCCAGTTCATCATCGAACCGCTGGAGCCGGGATTCGGTTACACCCTTGGCAATTCGCTGCGCCGCACGCTGCTGTCGTCGATTCCCGGCGCGGCCGTCACCAGCATCCGCATCGACGGTGTGCTGCACGAGTTCACCACCGTCCCGGGGGTGAAGGAAGACGTCACCGACATCATCCTCAACCTCAAGGGCCTCGTGGTGTCCTCGGACGAGGACGAGCCGGTCACCATGTACCTGCGCAAGCAGGGCCCGGGTGCGGTCACCGCCGGTGACATCGTGCCGCCGTCCGGGGTCAGCGTGCACAACCCCGATATGCACATCGCGACCCTCAACGACAAGGGCAAGCTCGAGGTCGAACTGGTCGTCGAGCGCGGCCGTGGCTACGTGCCGGCCGTGATGAACAAGGCCTCCGGTGCCGAGATCGGGCGCATCCCGGTTGATTCCATCTACTCGCCGGTGCTCAAGGTGACCTACAAGGTCGAGGCCACCCGCGTCGAGCAGCGCACCGACTTCGACAAGCTGATCCTCGATGTCGAGACCAAGAACTCGATCAGCCCGCGTGATGCGCTGGCCTCGGCCGGCAAGACCCTGGTCGAGCTGTTCGGTCTGGCGCGCGAGCTGAACATCGAGGCCGAAGGCATCGAGATCGGGCCGTCGCCGCAGGAGGCCGACCACATCGCCGCGTTCGCGCTGCCGATCGACGACCTCGACCTGACGGTGCGGTCCTACAACTGCCTCAAGCGCGAGGGTGTGCACACCGTCGGCGAACTGGTCGGCCGTACCGAGTCCGACCTGCTCGACATCCGCAACTTCGGCCAGAAGTCGATCGACGAGGTGAAGATCAAGCTGCACCAGATGGGTCTGTCCCTGAAGGACTCGCCCGCCACCTTCGACCCGTCCGAGGTCGCCGGTTACGACGTTGCCACCGGCACCTGGTCCGCCGACACCGGCTACGACGCGGCCTACGACGCCGACAACGACGCGGACTACGCCGAAACCGAACAGCTCTAAGAAAATTCGTCCCGGCCCTACCTGATACGGGGGTCGGCCCCAATAAGGAGATAGTCGAAATGCCAAAACCCACCAAGGGTCCTCGTCTCGGCGGGTCGTCATCGCACCAGAAGGCGATTCTTGCCAACCTGGCGACGTCGCTGTTCGAGCACGGCCGGATCAAGACCACCGAGCCCAAGGCCCGCGCCCTGCGGCCCTACGCCGAGAAGCTGATCACCCACGCCAAGAAGGGCACGCTGCACAACCGGCGTGAGGTGATGAAGAAGATCCGTGACAAGGACGTGGTGCACGCCCTGTTCGCCGAGATCGGCCCGTTCTTCGCCGACCGCGAGGGCGGTTACACCCGGATCATCAAGGTCGAGGCGCGCAAGGGCGACAACGCCCCGATGGCCGTGATCGAGCTGGTGCGGGAGAAGACGGTCACCTCGGAGGCCAACCGGGCCAAGCGTGCCGCCGGCAATGCGGCCAAGGCCGCCCCGGCCGCCGCGGCGCCGACGCCGACCCCCGCCGAGGAGACTCCCGCCGAGGAGACTCCGCTGCAGGACCTCGAGGCTGCCGACGCCGGTATCGCCGACGCTCAGACCGCCGAGGCTGCCGACGAGCAGGCCGAGGATTCGGACTCTGACAAGTCCTGACGCCATGAGCGCGACTGTGCCCGCCACCGAGTCCGGTGGCGGGCACGTTCGTCTCCGCCTCGATATCGCTTACGACGGAACGGATTTCACCGGGTGGGCGGCCCAGGACGGGTACCGGACCGTGGCAGGCGTGCTCGAGGGGGCGTTGTCGACGGTGTTCCGGGTCCCGGTTCGGATCTTCGCGGCCGGTCGCACCGACGCCGGTGTCCACGCGACCGCGCAGGTCGGCCATGTCGACGTGCCAGCCGATGCGTTGGGCCACGCCTATCCGCGCCAGCCCCGCGCCGGCGACCCGGAGTTTGCGCCCCTGGTCCGGCGGCTGGCGAAGTTCCTACCCGAGGATTTGCGCGTCACCGGAATCCGCCGTGCCCCATCAGGTTTCGACGCCAGGTTTTCGGCATTGCGGCGGCACTACGCCTACCGGATCTCGCTGGCGGCCTACGGAGTCGAGCCTGCGCAGGCGCGGTTCGTCACGCCGTGGCGCCGCCCGCTGGACCTCGACGCGATGGCCGCGGCATCCGGCGAACTGCTCGGACTGCACGACTTCGCCGCGTTCTGCCGGCACCGCCCGGGTGCGACCACGATCCGGGAGTTGCAACGGCTGGACTGGGTTCGCGAGGGTGATCTGATCACCGCCTATGTCAGTGCCGACGCGTTCTGCTGGTCGATGGTGCGGTCGGTGGTGGGCGCGCTGCTGGCGGTGGGGGAGGGCAGGCGCGAACCCGCCTGGTGCGCAACGCTGTTGACCGCGACGCAGCGCTCCAGTGACTTCGCCGCGGCGCCGGCTCGCGGGCTGACACTGATCGGGGTGGACTATCCACCCGATGATCAGCTGGCGGCGCGGGTCGCGGTGACCCGCGATATCCGCACCTTCGGCTAGAGCCTGGCGGCGACGAAGGATGCGGCCTGGTCGACCAGGCCCGAGTCGATATAGGCCGCCTGCTGGTGGGCCGGCCAGTTGTCCGCCCAGGTCTCCGGATCCAGGTTGTCGTTGCAGACCGGGTCGTCGGCGGTGCACAGGTCGATGGTCTTCTCACCCCACAGTGGGCTGACGTCGGACACCGGGCCGAACACCTTGCGGGTCCCGTTGCCGAACAGTGCCACCCCGGCGATGTGGTCGTTCATACCCAGCGGCAGCGGGTTGGTGTAGCCGAAGATCGCCGCCGGCACCGCCAGCACCACATCGGTGACCGCCGCGCCCAGCGAGTACCCGCCCAGGACCAGGCGGGTGTCGGGGCAGTTGGCAGCGGTGGACTGGATGCGCCGGCTCATATCATTGGCACCCTGGATGACCTCGGTGTCCGCCGGATAATTCACCGCGTAGAAGCTGACGTTCTTGTCGGTCTTGGAGCGCAACGCCTTGATGAAGGCCTGGCCGATCTGCCCGGTACCGGGGGGCTCGATGCGGCCCCGGGCGAACACCACCTCGACATCGGAGCATGGCGCGGCGCCGGCGGCCGGGAGCACCACGGGCATCACCAGAGACGTTGCTGTGACCGAAATCACCAACAACACCATTGTGCACAACTGCCTCACCCGCATCAGGCCATGGTATCGGGATGCCGTCGGCACGGCCACATAAGAATTGCCTGGCAGCTCTTAGAGCAGCGCGGATACGAAGCCCGCGGCCTGCCTGACCAGCGGACTCTTTTCGTAGCTGGTGTGTGCCAACGGGTTGCGGCCCTGCGAGCAGATCGGGTCGCCGTCGTTGCACAGATCGATGGCCTTACCGGCGAACGGTGCGACGGCCGTCGACACCGGGTTGCCGAACTTGGTAGCCGGATTGCCGAACACCGCGACCGCGGCGACCCGGTCGGCGAGGCTGAACGGCAGCGGCGGAGCCGAGCCGACATCGCCGACCTTGGCGCCCAGTGGCGGGATGCCCAGCAACATGTCGACCACGGCGGCGCCCTGGGAGTAGCCACCGAGGACGAACCGGGTCGACGGGCAGTTCTGCGCCATTGTCACCATGCGGTTGGTGGCGTCCGCGGCGCCATCGGCGGCGGCCAGGAAGTCGTAGCTGGCGGGGTAATTCACCGGATAGATGCCCAGGGTGCGCTCGCCCAGGGTGGAGGCCAGTTGGGCGCTGAGCGCCTGCCCGACCCGCCCCAGTCCGGCCGGCTCGCTGGTGCCGCGGGCGAACACCAACTCGACGTCGGGACAGGGCGCGGCCCCGGCGGGCGCGGTCGCGACGGTCAGCGCTGCGCCCGCGGTCATCAGGCATGCCGAAATCCCCGAGATGATCCGCATGCGGCCCATACTCACACACCCTCCGCGGGGATGTGAAACCGCCCGGTCAGAGCAGGTTTGCGACGAAGATAGCCGCTTGGCGCGCGGTGCCGTCGGGGCCGTAGCTGCGGTGGGCCGGGACATTGTCGCCGGGCGAGCAGATCGGGTCGCCGGGGTTGCACAGGTCGATGGACCTGGCTCCGTAGACGGGGCTGGAGGTCAGCGGAATGCCGATCCTGGTCGAGGGATTGCCGAACACGGCCAGCGCGGCGACCCGCTCGGGAACGTTGGGCGGCAGCGGGTTGGTGAACCCGATCACCGGGAACGGAACGGCGGCGAGGACATCGATGATCGCCGCGCCCTGAGAGTAGCCGCCCAGTACCAGTCTGGTGTTCGGGCAGCTGTTGACGACGTTCTGGATGTGGGCACTGGCGTCGTTGGCACCATCGGCGGCGGCCAGGAAGTCATAGCTGGCCGGGTAGTTGACCGCGTACACGCCGAGGCTGCGGCCGCCCACCAGATTGCGCAGATCGTTGACGAACGCCTGCCCCACGCGGCCGATGCCCGGGTCCTCACTGGTACCCCGGGCGAATACCACCTCGATGTCATTGCAGACCATCGCAGTGGCGACGGGCAGGGTCAGTGGTGCGGTGACGGGCAGGGTCAGGGATGTGGCGACGGCCGCCGATGCCGCGAGTGCGGCCGCCAGCGTGCGCAGGGGAACAGACACGTGGGTCAATTTACCGCGAACCGCCCGGCGAGCCACTCGACACCGTCTCCTCCAGCGGATCCGCGTCGGGCCCGTTGGCCGCCGGCACGCCCGCGCTGCGGTCGCCCTGGCGGGCCAGCGCCAGGCCCAGCAGCACCACGGCCCCGCCGACCGCCTGGGTGAGGCTGATGCGCTCGCCCAGCATCAGCCAGGCGGCCACCACCGCGAACAGCACTTCGCCCAGGCCGACCAGGGAGGCGAAACTGGGCCGCAGTCGGGCCACCCCGCTGATGCCGAGGGTGTAGGCGATCGCGGTCGAGATCACGCCGAGCAGCAGCACCGGCACCAACCAGGAGAAGCTCATCCCGGCGATCACCGCGTCATTGGCGGTGAAATGCAGCGGCATCAACCCGGACAGTCCAAGTGCGGCGATGGCGATCGCGGCCACCACCAGGCCGCCCGCGGCCAGCGTCACCGCATGCAGGCCGGACCCGTCGGCGGTCACGGAGTCCGACATCATGAAGTAGCAGACCGCGCAGATCGCCGCGCCCAGTCCCCAGAGCACCCCCACCGGATCCACCCGGGCGCCGTTCAGCACGTCGAGGACCAGGGTGATGCCGACGACGGCCAGCGCCACGCCGGCCAGCGTCAGAGCCTGTGGGCGCCGTTTCGTGGTGGCCCACACCCACCCGATGACCAGCACCGGGGCGGTGTATTCCAATAGCAGCGCAACGCCGACCGACAGGTGGGATACCGCGTTGTAGTAGCAGAGCTGGGCCCCGGCGACCGGGATCAACCCGTAAAGCACCACGGTTCGTCCATGCTCGCGGGCCTCCCGGATCCAGTCCGGCCTGACGATCGTTGCGACGGTGGCCAGGACCAGGGCACCGCCGGCCAGTCGGGCGGCGACCGCTGCCGTCGGCGACCAGCCGGCCTCCATCAGCGACTTGGCCAGGGGCCCGGACATGCCGAACGTGAAGGCCGAACCGGTGGCGAACAGCAGGCCGAGCCGGAACTGGTTGAGGCGGAGCTGGTTGAGGCCCTGCGGCGCGGACACCGGGACACCCCCTTGGGATCATCAGTTGTGGACTGTGTCATGAGTAAAATGACCAGTGGTCATGACGCTACGTCCGGAGGGGATCATGAGTCAAATGCTGTTCGCTCATGACACCGAGCTCACGCTGCGGGCCGCCTGTGTGCTGGTCAACAGTGACCGGGCCGACGGCGATCAGCTCGCGGACCGGGCCGCGCTGGACGATTATCTCGGCGTCCACGGCTGGACCGGCCGCCGCGACCACGACGATGCCGAACTGGCGGCGGTGCACCGGCTCCGGGATCGGCTCGGCCGGATCTGGGCGGCGGCAGGCGACGAGGTCCGCACCGTGGCGGAGGTCAACGCCCTGCTGGCCGACACGCACGCGGCCCCGTGGCTCACCCGGCATCCCGAAATGCCTCAGTGGCACCTGCATATGGCCTCCACCCGGGATCCGCTGGCCCAGCGGATGGGGGCGGAGATGGCGATGGCGCTGGCGGACCTGATCCGGGCCGGGGACCTGCGCCGGCTCAAGACCTGCGCGGCCCCGGATTGCGGGGCGGTGCTGGTCGACCTCTCCCGCAACCGGTCGAGGATGTTCTGCGACACCGGAAACTGCGGCAACCGGCAGCATGTGGCCGCCTACCGGCAGCGCCGGTCCAGGGAGCACTGAAGGGTGTCGCGACCCTGTGGATGGTTGCCACCCGCGTCGGCGGGGGCCTTCTAGCCTGTCGCGATGGGCAGCGGTGACCAGCCGACCGTGCTGGAGGTGGGGCCGGACACCGTGCGGGTGCTCGCCGGCGGCACTGGCCGCCCGGTCTCCGGTGAGCTGGTCGCCGCCGCCCTGACCTGGATCGACGACCCGGTCGGGCTGCTCGGCGAGACCCCGGTCGCGGTGGCCGATCTGGGGCACGCGGTGATGGCGACCGTCGTCGGCCAGGACTGCGAGTCCGTGGTGGTGGTGCACCCGCAGGACTGGCCGGCCCCGCGCGTCAGCCGGGTCCTCGCCGCGGCGAATGCGTTCACCGACCGGGTCGCCGCGGTCAGTCGGACCGACCGGGTCGCCGCGGTCAGTGGGACCGACGGTGCGCAGGCCCAACCACCGGACCGCCACCGCGAACCAAGGCGGCGCCGGCGACCGGCAGCAGCCGACTGCGCCGGCGTCGCCGTGATCGCCCTGATCG
>JBFYOR010000178.1:0-3110 GCA_041303695.1 Mycobacterium sp.
GACGCCGGCCAGGGTTTCATCGCGATGGATCCGCCGCGGCACACCAAGATCCGCCGCCTGGTGGCGTCGGCATTCACCCCCAAACAGCTGGCCCGCATCGACGACCACATCGTCGCGAACGCTCGCCGCATCGTCGACGACATCGCCGACAAGGGCCAGATCGACTTCGTCTCCGACGTGGCCGCACTCGTCCCGATGCACAACATCTGTGACATGGTCGGGATCCCCGAGGAGCACCGCCGCACGATCGCCTACGAGTCGCAGTTCCCCGACGGCTGGCGTGACCCGAGGCTGTTGCAGGGTGCCGAACCGCTGGCGCGGGTTGCACAGGCGATCCTCACCGTCCACGGCATAGCCATGGGGTTGGTTGAGGACCGCCGCCGCAAGCCCGAGAACGATCTGGTCACCGCGCTGGTCCAGGCCGAGGTCGACGGTGAGCGACTCAGCGACGAGGAGATCTCCTCGATCTTCTTCCTGCTGATCATCGCCGGCAACGACACCACCCGCCAATCCATCAGCCATGGCATGAAGGCTCTTTCCGACTTTCCCGAGCAGCGGGCCTGGCTGATGGAGGACCTGGATGGCCGCCTGCCGATCGCGGTCGAGGAGATCATCCGTTGGGCCACCCCGATCATGACCTTCCGCCGGACCGCCGCCCACGACACCGAACTGGGCGGGCACCAGGTCACCGCGGGCGACAAGGTGATCCTGTTCTACTCCTCGGCCAATATGGACACCGCGGTCTTCGACCACCCGGAGCAGGTGAACCTGTCGCGCTCGCCGAACAAGCACGTCGCGTTCGGCGGCGGCGGCATCCACCACTGTCTCGGCGCGCAGCTGGCCCGTCGTCAGATCAACGCCACCTTCCGGGAGTTGCTGACCCGACTGCCCGATATCCACACCGTCGGCGAGCCGGAGTTGGGCAACGGGAACTTCTTCCATACCGTGATGTCCATGACCGCACAGTTCACCCCCGAGAAGTCGAAGGCCTGACCGCGATGAAGATCGTCGTCGACCGAAGCCTCTGTTCCTCGATAGGCCTGTGCGAGGCGACCGCGCCGGACATCTTCGAGATCCGCGCCGACGGCGCGCTGCACATCCTTCTCGACGACATTCCGGAGGCACGACGGGTCGACCTCGAGCAGGCCTGTGAAAACTGCCCCACCCAGGCACTCAGCATCCAGGACTGATCAGCCGGTCCCCTCGGGAGCCAGCTGATCCATCGGCGGGAACAGTGACCGGGCCGGTCGGATCCAGGCCGCCACGCGCTGTTCGGCATTGGAGTTGGCCCCACCACAGGCCGAGCCTTCCAACGCGAGCCCGCCGTCGCTGACCGATAGCGCGAAACCGGTCCCGCCGGTGCAACCCTGTTCGGGCTCCTCGATGACGATGCCGTCCAGATCCGCGATCGTGTCCGACATCTGTTGCCAGATTCCGGGAGGCATCGGGGCGGTCCGATCGGCCAGCACCGTCCCGTAGCTGTCGACGACGATCCGGGCCGCATTGCGGTCGACGGTGATCACGAAGCTGCGGTGGTACGGCGGGGGCATCGACGAATCGCGGAAGGCGTAGGTGACCGTCGCGTCGGCGGGCAGTCCGCCGGCGGAGGGGCGTTGGCTTTTCACCACACCAGTTTCGCCCCACCCGGCCGGTTCGCGTAACGGTAGGTTCTGTGTCCATGAACACCGCCGCCAGCCGTGACGACATCCGCCGGCACCTCGAGGAGCGCAGGCAGCGGCTGACAACGTCCCGGGCGCTGAGCCCGGTCGCCGCGGTTGCTGCACGTTTCAAGCAGATTGACGGCGCCACCCAGGGCGTCCTGATCTCGGTGCAGCTGTTCACCGTCGTGATCCCCCTGATGGTCCTAGGGTTCAGCTACTTCAGCGGGTTCGCCGAGAACGCCAGTCCCGGCACCGTCTGGATTCGCGAACTGGGGCTGGACGGCACCACCAGCGATACCGTCCGCGGCGCATTCGGCGATACCGCGGGCCTGCGGTCGTACTGGACCCTGCTGGGTATCGCCGCGTTCGGGGTGTGGGGCATCCCGATGGCGATGATGGTGGCGAGCATGTTCGCCAAAGCCTGGCAGCGCGAACAGTTCGGCGCCGGCCAGCGGCTGGCACGCGGAGCCGCCTGGTTCCTGCTGTACCTAATGATGATCGTGGCGCGCGAGCGGATCGCCTACAGCGTCGACTACTCCGGCGCGACCCAGCTGCTGATGTTCGTCATCGCCCTGATCCCGGTGTGGGTGTTCTGGTCACTGACCCCGGTGGCGCTGGTGCGCGACGGCGGCCACGGCTTCAAATACCTTGCGCTGGCAGGGTTTGCCGGCGTGGTGATCGACGGGATCATCATCCCGGTGGCCGGCCGGATCGTCTTCCCGGCGGTCATCGACGGCTGGACGGCGTTCGGCCCGATCGGTGTCGCGATGGCGTTGATGACCTGGTGCGGCGTGCTCGGCACCGGGTGGGTCATCACCGCCTGCGTCGGGGCGGTGCTGTGGGAACGCACCGCCCCGACGGAGACGGTCATCGGGGCGCAGACCGCAGAGGCCTGAGGCCGAGGTCGGGCTACTCCCCCATCGCCTCCTTGCGATCGATATCGGTGAAGCCCAGATCGGTGAACCGGCCTCCGGACCGGCCGTCGGTGATGAGTTTCGAAGTCGTCTTGTAGGCCGCCCGGTTGTGGGTGTAGTCCGTGCCGGTGTAGGTCATGGCGAATTCGGCTTTCACCCCCATCCGCTCGCCCACCTGGACGGCGTCGATGTTGGCACCGAGGAAGATGAACTCCCAGCCGTAAACCTCCTGCTGCTGGGTGATCAGACGCTGCACCTCATCCCAATCCCACTGTTGGCTGGCGTTTTCCATGCCGTCGGTCATGATCAGGCAGATCACCTGACCGGGGCGCTCACCTTCGGGTAGCGCCGAGAGTTGCTGTCCCACTTCGGTGATGAACCGCCCGACGGCATCGAGAAGCGCCGTCCCGCCGGCCGGCTCGACGGTGAACTCCGGCACCGCGGCGATATCGGTCGGCGGGTAGAGCACCTCGTAGTCGGTATCGAACTGAGCCAGCGTCACCTGGCAGTGACCCGGATTGGCGCGCTGCTCCTC
>JBFYOR010000179.1:0-3964 GCA_041303695.1 Mycobacterium sp.
GTCACCGTCGTCTCGATGGTCAGCGCGCGGTCGGCCACCGAGATGTCCAATGTCACCACGTGCGGGAACGGGAAGCTGGTCAGCAGACGCGGCTGGCCGCCGTAGTCAAGGTCGGCGGTGAGCCGGTTATCGGCGAGCTGCTTGACCAGCCAGCCGGGGTAGGCCGCCAGCACGCCGTGGATCACCAGGCCGTGCTCGTCGGAACGCACACCTCCGACGCCCGGGGTCAGCGTCACCGCACCGCCGTCCACCCCGTAGCCGTTCGCGCTGAGACGGTTGGCCCACGGGTACATGATCGGGATGCCCATGGTCTTGCCGGTGGTCAGATAGGCGTTGAGGCCGCGGCGCTGACCGAGCAGTTCGACGCCGCCGTCGGAGAGCGACGTGCACACCATTCCCGCCGACGGAACAAAGGTTGCGGAGAGCGCGGACGACGGATCCTTCAGGGTGATCGAGGGCAGCTGGGCCATCGTCGGATTGTGCCATGAATGACCCACCGTTGACCAAGCCGTCGAATCTCAGCGGTGCTGGTCGATATAGGAGGTCAGGTCCCCGATCGTGCGCAGTGAGGCGTACTGGGACTCCGGGATGTCGACCTCGAAGCGCTTGTGCAGGCGGACTAGGAAGTTCAGCCAGTCCATCGAGTCCAGATCCACCTGGTCGCGCAACAGTTCGGTGTCGGAGAGGTCCCCCTCGTCGATCTCCGGTGCGATGTCGATCAGCTCGGCCACCACACCGGCACGGGTGTCAGCACTCATCTCGCGTCCTCCTCATAGGTCCTGCGGCTGCTGCAACAGCCGGTTGATCTCGGCCAGGAACAGTGCGCCCCGGGCGCCGTCGCTGGCCCGGTGGTCGGCGGCCAGACTGGCCTGCACCGTGGTGGCGACCCGGATCCCACCGTCCACCACGACGACCCGCTGGGCGGGCTTGCCGAAGCCGACGATGGCGACCTGCGGGGGATAGATGACGCCGAAGACCGAGTCGACGCCCTTGTCGCCGAGGTTGGTGAGGGTGATGGTCGGGTCCGACATCTCCGAACTGCGCAGCGACCCGGCGCGGGCCCGGGCCACCAGGTCGGTGAGGTCAGCCATCAGCTCGGTGAGCGTCTTCTCCGAGACGTCGTGGATGGCCGGGGCCACCAATCCGCCGCCGCGCAGCGAAATCGCCACGCCCACATGTTGTCCCGAGGCGGGTACGAAGCCCTCGTCGTGCCAGAAACCGTTGAACTCGGCGAACTTCCGGGCTGCCAGCCCGACGGCCTTGAGTTGTAGCACCGCCGGCAGTACCCGCTCGGTGATCGGCCGGCCGGCGTTCTGTCGGGTCAGCCAGTCCAGGGCGGTGTCCAGAATGACCTCATCGGCCAGGTAGTAGTGCGGGATCTCGCGCTTGGACCGGCCCATCGCCGCGGCGATCGAGGCCCGCATGGCCGCACCCCGCTCGCGGGCCTTCTCAGCGGCGGACTTGGGCTCGGCCGCAACCGGGGGTGCGGGTGCCGGAGCCGGCTTCGGGGCCTCGTGATGGGCGGTGGCCGCCGCGCGCTCGACGTCGTGCAGGGTGATCGCGCCCTGAGGGCCGGTGCCACTGACGGTTTTCAGGTTCACGCCGAGTGCGGCGGCGGTGCGCCGCGCGACCGGCGACACCCAGAGCCGGTGGCCGACGGGCGCGGCCGGCGTCTCTGGTCGGCGCTGTGCCGACTGGGCGGGGGTCGCTTCGTCCGGACTGGACGCGGTTGCCGCCGTGGGGGATTCGGCCTTGGGCGATACCGCGCCGGGCTTCTCGCCCGGTTCCAGAAGCATGGCAAGCGGAGTGCCGACCGCTACGGTCTGGCCGACCGGCACCAGCAGTTCGTCCACCACGCCGTCGTGCCAGCACTCGATTTCCACTGCGGCCTTGGTGGTTTCGACGACCGCGACGATCTGGCCGCGGGTGACGGTATCGCCCGGCTTGACCATCCACTCATTGAGCATTCCCTCGTCCATATCGGCACCGAGGGCAGGCATCGTGAACTCGATCATCGGCTGTCTCCCCACAAGCCGTGCACCGCCGCAACGATCTTCTCCGGCTGTGGCAGGGCCGCCTGCTCGAGGTGTTTGGCGTAGGGGATCGGAACCTCCACGGTGCAAACCCGCGCGATCGGGGCGTCGAGTTCGTAGAAGGCCTGCTCGACGATGCGCGCGCTGATCTCTGCCGCCAGGCTGCCGGTATGCCAGGCCTCGTCGACCACCACAACCCGGTGGGTCTTTCGCACCGACTCGAGGATTGTCGCGTCGTCCAACGGGCGCAGCACCCGCAGGTCGATCACATCGCATTCGATCCCGGCCGCTGCGAGTTCGTCGGCGGCGTCCAACGCTTTGGGCACACAGCCGCCGTAGGCGATCAGCGTGGCGTCGGCTCCGGTGCGGCGCAGTGCGGCCTTCTCAATATCGGTGGGCACCAGTTCCTCGAGATCGGCGGAAACGTTGTACAGCCCGACGTGCTCGAAGATCACCACCGGGTCGGGGTTGGTCATGGCCGTGCGCAGCATCCCGTAGGCGTCGGCCACCGTCGCCGGTGCCAGCACGGTGATGCCCGGAATGTGGGCGTACCAGTTCTCCAGGCTGTGCGAATGCTGCGCGGCCAACTGGCGTCCGGCGCCGGTGGCCATCCGGATGACGACCGGGACGGAGAACTGACCGTTGGACATATGCCGAAGTGCCGAGGCCGTGTTCACGATCTGATCCAGCGCGAGCAGGCTGAAGTTCACCGTCATCACCTCGACGATGGGGCGCAGACCGTTCAGCGCGGCGCCGACGCCGATGCCGACGAAGCCCAACTCGGAGATCGGGGTGTCGCGGATGCGCTCAGCTCCGAACTCCTCGAGCATTCCCTTCGACACCGCGTAGGTGCCGCCGTAGCGGCCGACATCCTCCCCGAGCAGTACCACCCGATCGTCGGCGCGCATGGCGTCGGCTATCGCATCGTGCACGGCGCTGCGGTAGGTCGTCTTCACGGGCGGCCGCCCACCGGTGTCATCACGTCACGGGTGAGGGTGTCGACGCTTTCCAGCGTGCCGGCTTCGGCGTAGGCGACCGCCTCGGCCACCTCGGCGGCCGCAGCATCCTCGATCGCCGCGACATCCCCGGCCGCCAAAATGCCCTCGGTCAGGCACCGTGCAGTGAAGGTCGCGATGGGGTCGTGCTCCTTCCACTTCTCCACCTCGGCCTTATCCCGGTAGAGCTCCGGGTCGAACATCGAATGCGGCCGGAACCGATAGGTGCGGAATTCCAGGAAAAACGGGCCGCCCTGGGTGCGGATATGGTCGACGGCGCTGCGCATGGCGGCGTGACAGGCGAGTACGTCCATCCCATCCGTACGCGCCGCGGGCATCCGGTAGGACTCGGCCAACACCAGCAGGTCGACGTCGGAGAGCTCCCGGTCGATCGCGGTGCCCATCGCGTATCCGTTGTTCTCGCAACAGAACAGCACCGGCAGCTTCCACAACTGGGCCATGTTCATGGTCTCGTGGAAGGCGCCCTCGGCCATCGCGCCCTCGCCGAAGTAGCAGGCGGACACCCGGTTGCGCTTGAGCTGTGCGTCGGCGAATGCCAGCCCGGCGGCGGTCGGCAGGCCGCCGGCCACGATCGCGTTGCCTCCGAAAAACCTCCGGTCCGCGTCGAACAGATGCATCGAACCGCCGCGTCCGCCCGAACAGCCCTCCTGCTTGCCAAACATCTCGGCCATGATCTTGGTCATCGGGATGCCGCGCATCAATGCGTGGGCGTGCTCACGGTAGGTGGCGAGCACCGCGTCGTCGGCGCCGAGTGCGCGCAGTGACCCTGCGGCGACCGCCTCCTCGCCGACATAGAGGTGCAGGAAGCCGCGGATCTTGCCGGCGCTGTACATCTCGGCGCACTTCTCCTCCATGCGCCGAATCCGGATCATGTCGGTGAGCAGCGAATGGGCGAAAGCCGCGTCGGTGGGTGGG
>JBFYOR010000180.1:0-13717 GCA_041303695.1 Mycobacterium sp.
GCGGTGCGCGATGCCGTCGTGCTCAACGCGGCGGGGGCGATGGTCGCCCACGCCGGGCTATCCAGCCATGCCGAATGGCTGCCGTCCTGGGAGGAGGGGCTGGGCCGGGCTGTCGAGGCGATCGACTCCGGCGCGGCGCAACGGCTCCTCGACCGGTGGACCAGGTTCACCAACGATCTCTGACTGCAGCAGTTCGGCGGCGGCGTGCCGAGCCGATCGGGCGGCGGCCGCCCAACCGAGCCAGGGGCCCGCGGAGTGTAGCGGCGACGCGAAACCGCTTGTGCTGCTCACAATCCGAACCCCGGGCCCGCTCAGCCAGCGGGCGATCAGGGAGGTTTCCTCGACCAGCGCCCCGCCCAGCGGGGCCGGTTGCGGCAGCACCACCTGGGCTGCGCTGCACAGGGCATCGACCACCGGCATCGGCGGCACGTGGCGGCGGGCGCAGCCCGCGGCGGCCAGTTGCCCGTGTCGGACCACGGCCAGCTGCCAGCCCCCGGCGCCGTCGGGGGCGGCGGCCACGAGTTCCTCGACCGCGGCGAGCGTCCGCAGGCGCTGTCCGCGCCAGAGCACCTCCACCGCGGCCGAGGTCAGGTCCCGCATGCGGGCCGCGCTCTCGTAGCGGGCCCGCCCGGCCAACTCCCCGACGCGTTCGATCGCCGATACCAGCGCCGCGTTGTCCAGTCCGTCGATCAGGTCCGCGGCGCGGCGTGGGGCGCCGGCGTACTGCGAGGCGGTCAGACCGCGTTCCGCCGGGCAGGGTGAGACCTCCCGCGGCGGGCAGGCCGGCCCGTGCTCGCCGCCCCGTGCGATCCGGTTGGTGCAGGTCCGCACACCGGTGAACCGTGCGATCAGTCCGGCTGTATCAATGGCTTCGGCCCGGGAACGGAACGGTCCGACCACCCGGTGCTGGGCAGGTGAGCGCACCACCGACAACCGTGGGAAGGGCTCGTCGGTCAACACCACCCACCACCACCGGTGCGGAAAGCGCGACCGGCGGTTATAGGGCGGGGCGTGGGCGGCCAGCAGCCGAAGTTCGCGCACGCCGGCTTCCAGCGGATGGCCGCACTCGACGTGATCCACCGCGGTGGCCAGGCCCACCATCTCCTTGATCCTGACCCGCGGGTCAGCACCGGTGAAGTACTGGCCGACCCGACGGCGCAGATCGCCTGCGGTGCCGATGTAGAGGACCTCACCGGACGGACCCCGGAACAGGTAGACGCCGGGACGGTGCGGCAGCCCGCGGGCCAGCGTCCGCTTGTCGCGTTGGGCGGTGCTGACGGTGGGCAGGTACGAGCGCAGGTCGGCGAAGGTCGTCACGCCCTGGTTGCCCACCCGCTCGATGAGGGCATGCAGCACATCCACGGTGGCCCGGGCGTCGTCGAGGGCGCGGTGGGTGGGCTGGGTGGCGGCGCCGACAAGCCGCGCCAGCGCGGACAGGCGCACGCTCGGCGCCTCTTCGCGGCTGAGCACCCGGCGGGCGAGTTTGACCGTGCACAGCACCGGCGGACGTGGCCAGTCGATTCCGCACTGCTGCGCGGCGGAGCGCAGGAATCCGATATCGAATCCGGCGTTGTGGGCGACCAGGACCGCACCGCGGGCGAACTCCAGAAACATCGGCAACACCGCCGAGATCGCCGGTGCGTCGCGAACCATGGCGGTGGTGATCCCGGTGAGCTCGACGACCTTGGGGGGGATATCGCGCCCGGGGTCGACCAGGGTGGCGAACTCGCCGATGACCTCTCCGGCGCGCACCCTGACCGCACCGATCTCGGTGATCGCGTCGATCGATCCGTCAGCGCCGGCCCGCGAGCGTCCGCCGGTGGTCTCGAGGTCGACCACGACGAACGTGGTCTCCCGCAGCGAGCACTCGTATCCGGCGAATCCGGGACTGTCCTCAGCCTGATCGGCGTCGCCGGCCCGGTGATCGGAGAAGGCGAAGCTCAGCTGCGGTTCTGCGGGGGAGCCGGCCATGGTCAACGACGCTAGGCACCGATACCGACAACCAGCGTTCGCCACACCGGAAAGTTGTCGGTGCGGCCTCCTAGGGTTCGGGTCAATCACCCACAGGCAGTACCGCCGTCGGTACTGCGTTGCACTAGGAGACCGATATGGGACATCTCAGCTCAGAGCCGGGCGAGCCGGTCGTCATCGACTGCGACGAGTGCGCGGTGCGTGGACCGGGTTGTCGCGACTGCGTGGTCAGCGTGCTTTTGGGCGTGCCTGAAACTTTGCTGCAGGACGAACGTGCGGCCCTTGAGGTGTTAGCGGAGGCGGGCCTTGCGCCCCGGCTGCGGCTGGTCCCGATCCGCCGCGACGGCGATTCCGGCCTGGCCAGCTGAGGTCGGCAGCTCCGTCTTACCGGGGCTGATGTGACCACTGTGACGCAAGTTTCTGCCAGTTCTGGGCGTCTTCGTTGGACAAAGCCGTTGCCGTTTCGTAACCTATCCGAGACCTAAGGCATATCGCCCGGCAGTTCGACGGGTTGAGTCCGCAGCAGTCAAAGGATGCGAAATCTTGAAGTTTGACCGCACGTCAATAATCAAATTCGTTGCCCGTAAGCCCCTTATCGGGGTCATCGTCGGTGTTACGGCGATCACCAGCGTCTGGACCACGGCGGCCTTCGCCGACCCGGCCGAGGACGCTCTGGCCAAGCTCACCGAACTCTCGCGACAGGCCGAGCAGCTCACCGAGACCATGCATTCCGCCCAGCTCGACCTGGACAAGAAGGTTCAGATCCAGGTCGACGCAGACCGGAAGCACTCCGACGATCTGGCCGCGCTGGAAGCCGCGCGGGTTCAGCTGTCCGGCTACCAGGGCGCCGTCAACAAGTTAGCTGCATCGGTCTACATGGGTGGGCGCACCGACGGTTTCAACGCGATCCTGACCGCCGCCTCACCCCAGGGCCTGATCGACAAAATGTCCGTGCAGCGGGTGATGGCCATCGAGATGGCCGCACAGATGCAGAGCTTCCGTCGGGTCAGCGAGCAGGCCGTGACCGTAGAGGCAGCCTCGGCGAGTTCGGCGGCGCAGGCCAAGGTGGCCGCCGACGAAGCCGCCGCCGTCCGGGCCGATCTGCAGCGCAAGCAGTCCGAACTGCAGGTCCAGATCACCGCGGTCAAGGCGCGCTACGCGATGCTCACCCCGTCGCAGCGGGCCGTGCTGGCCGCGCCGGCCGCCCCGCCCGCTGCGCTGCCGGGTGCACCGGCGCCGGAACCGGAAGCGGGCCCGGCCAGCGATATCGCCGCGCTGGCAGCGCTGCCCACCCCGGGCGGCGGCGGCAGCGGTGCCGGTGCCACCGCGGTGCAGGCGGCACTGAGCCGGCTGGGTGACCCATATGTGTGGGGCGGCGGCGCTCCGGGTGGCTTCGACTGCTCCGGGCTGGTCATGTGGTCCTTCCAGCGGGCTGGGGTTTTCCTGCCGCACTCGAGTTACGCGCTGGCCGCCGGCGGCCAGCCGGTCTCGGTGGACCAGATGCAGCCCGGTGACGTGGTCACCCAGTACTCCGACGCCTCGCATGTCGGCATCTATATCGGCGACGGACTGATGGTGCACGCATCCACCTACGGCATCCCGGTCCGCGTCGAATCGGTCCACAGCGCACCGATCTACAACGTCCGTCGGTACTGAGACGTCCGTCGGTACTGAGACGTCCGTCGGTACTGGGCCGGCTCGGCGCGCCGGACGTGCGCGGAACCTGCTGGCCGGCCTGCTGATCGTCCAGATGATGGCGGCGTCGGTGCTACTCGGCACGGCTGGATCGCGAGCCGGACCGCAGCCCCAGCCGTTGGTGGTGGGCGATGGCCGGGTCGTTCACCTGACCGGTTCGGGCGGAGCCCGCACCGATGCGCTGCTGCGCCGGGTCCGTGCCGATATAGGTGACGCCGTAGCAGCGGTGGAGCGGTTCTGGGGCACCGACTGGACCCGCGAGATCGTGGTCGTCGCGACCGCTTCGGCCGCCCAGTTCGCCGCCGAAGCCCGGTTGGACCCGCGCCGGGAATGGGGCGATATCGCCGCGGTGTCGGTCGCCGACGAGGTGGACTTCGACCGCCGGCAGGCCATCGGGCAGCGGATCGTCCTGGCGCCCGGCGCTTCCGGCATGACGGACTCCGGGTTGCGAATCGTGTTGACGCACGAGCTTTTCCACGTCGCTGCGCGAACGGACACCGCACTGGACGCCCCGCGCTGGCTGACCGAGGGCGTCGCAGACTTCGTCGCCCGGCCACCCACCCCGCTGCCGCCGGGTGCCGCCGCCAACACCGCGCTGCCCTCGGATATCGACCTCGACGTGCCCGGCCCGGGTCGCTCGGCCGGCTACGACCGCGCGTGGTGGTTCGCCCGGTTCGTCGCCGACCGCTACGGCCCCGACGGGCTGCGCCGGCTGTATCTGCGGGCCTGCGGTCCCGGCCGCGGCAACCTCGATACGGCTGTCCGCGACGCTCTCAGCACCGATCTCGCCGATCTTCAGGCCCAATGGGCCGGCTGGCTGACGGCGTAGCCGGCGACCGATAGCCTCGTGGAACGATGACGCGGATCCTGCTGGTCACCAATGATTTTCCACCGCGCCGCGGCGGAATCCAGTCCTATCTCGAGCAGTTCGTCAACCGGCTGGCCGGTACCGGTGAGCACCAACTCACCGTCTACGCGCCGCGGTGGGAGGGAGCCCGGAGCTACGACCTCGCCGCCCCGTTCCAGATCGTCCGCCATCCCGGCACGCTGATGGTTCCCGAGCCGGGCGTCGACCGCCGGATGCGCGGGCTGATCCGCGAACACGACATCGAGACGGTGTGGTTCGGTGCGGCCGCCCCGCTGGCCCTGCTGGCATCCCGGGCCCGCAGCGCCGGTGCGCAGCGCGTGCTGGCCAGCACCCACGGCCATGAGGTCGGCTGGTCCATGCTGCCCGGTGCCCGTTCGGCGCTGCGGCGCATCGGCGACGGCGCCGACGTCATCACCTATGTCAGCCGCTACACCCGCGGCCGGTTCGCTTCGGCCTTCGGTCCGCGCGCCCGCCTGGAACACCTGCCTCCCGGAGTCGATATCGACCGGTTCCAGCCCGATCCGGTGGCCCGTGCCCAACTGCGGGTCCGGTACGGGCTGGGGGATCGGCCGGTCGTGGTGTGCATCTCCCGACTGGTGCCGCGCAAAGGCCAGGACATGCTGATCAAGGCGCTGGCCGGCATCCGGTCCAGGGTCGACGGTGCGGCACTGGTCGTCGTGGGCGGCGGCCCGCACGCCGAAGCCCTGCACCGACTGGCGGTGGAGTGCGGGGTCGACTCGCACGTCGTCTTCACCGGCGGCGTGCCCAATGCCGAACTGCCCGCGCACTACGCGATGGCCGACGTGTTCGCGATGCCCTGCCGGACCCGTGGCGCCGGCCTTGACGTCGAGGGTCTGGGAATCGTGTTCCTCGAGGCCTCGGCGGCCGCCGTGCCGGTGGTGGCGGGCGACTCGGGAGGGGCGCCGGAAACCGTCCGCGACGGCGAGACGGGCCGGGTGGTGGACGGCCGCTCGCACGACGAGATCGTCGAGGCCATCAGCGATCTGCTGGCCGACCCGGGAACCGCCGCGCGGATGGGCCGGGCCGGGCGCCAGTGGATCAGCCGGGATTGGAATTGGGACACTCACACCGCGCGACTGGCCGACCTGCTGCGGGTGCGTCAGGGGCATATGTGAGGCTGATGCGGTGAGCAGCATTCAGGTCGCCGACGAGACCTTCGTCGCCGCCAGTCCGGCCGCCGTGGGCCGGGCCGTCGGAGACCGGGCCGGCTGGCGGCGATGGTTTCCGGATCTGCTGCTCGAGGTCGTCGAGGACCGGGCCGACAAGGGTGTCCGCTGGACGGTCACCGGTTCGTTGACCGGCACCATGGAGATCTGGCTGGAACCGGTGCTCGATGGTGTGGTCCTGCACTACTTCGTGCACGCCGAGCCCGCCGGAGCGGCCGCCTGGCAGTTGGCGAAGATGGACCTGCCCGGTATGACACACCGCCGGCGGGTGGCGGGCAAGCGGATGGCGTTCGAGGTCAAGAACACCCTGGAGGCCTCCCGGCCGGTCGGCCTCGCGCCCACTGTTTGATGGCCGGTGTCCGGCTGCCGGGGAGGGTACGGTTTGTTTCCGTGAGGCCCGTGCCCCCAAAAACCCGGGGCAGCGAAGTGATGGGCAAGCAGTAGGCGATGGGCAAGTAGCGGACAGTGGCGGACAAGACGGCGCAGACCATCTACATCGATGCGGACTCCCGCACCGTGATGGACGTCATCGCTGACATCGGCTCCTACCCGCAGTGGGTGTCGGAGTACACCGAGACCGAGGTCTTGGAGACCGATGCCGATGGCTATCCCAGGATTGCCCGGCTGGTCCTGGAGGCCGCCGTGCTGCGCGACACCATGGTGCTGGCCTATGACTGGGCGCCGGACCGCAGATCAGTGCGCTGGTCGCTGGTCTCCAGCACGCTGCTCAAGGCACTGGACGGTGCCTACACGCTGACCCCGAACGGGCCCGGAACCGACGTCACCTACGAACTCGCGGTGGATCTGACCGTGCCGATGATCGGTCTGCTCAAACGCAAGGCCGAGCGCCGGTTGACCGAGACCGCGCTGAAGGACCTCAAGAAGCGGGTCGAGGACTCCGGTGACGTCGAGGACTCCAGTGACAGCCGGTGACGTCGGCGCCGACGAAAGCCGGCCGGCGGGGGCCCGGATCAGTTTCTTCGTCGGTAAGGGTGGGGTGGGTAAGTCCACGCTGGCCGCCGCGACCGCCGTCCAGGCTGCGCTGAAGGGCGCGAAGGTGCTCGCGGTCTCGACCGATCAAGCCCATTCCCTCGGCGAAGTCCTCGGTGTCCGGGTCGAGCCCAGCGGCGGTATCGAGCCGGTTCGCATCCTCACCGAGGAGCGTGGCCCCGACAGCGGCGGCGGGCACCTCGACGCGATGGCGCTGGACACTCTCGCGCTGCTGGAGTCCACCTGGCGCGCGGCCGCCCCGGTGCTGGCCGCTCGATTCCCCGCTTCGGATCTCAACACCATTGCCCCCGAGGAACTTTCGGCGGTACCCGGAATCCAGGAGATCCTCGGCCTGCGTGCGGTGGCGGACCTGGCCGAGTCCGGCCGGTGGGACTATGTGGTTGTCGACTGTGCCTCGACCGCCGATGCGCTGCGAATGCTGACTCTGCCTGCGGCGTTCGGGATGTATGTCGAGCGCTGCTGGCCACGGCACCGCCGGCTGTCCGCAGGCGCGGACGATATCCGGGCGGCGGCAACGGTGGCGATAGTCGAGGCCGCCCATGCCGGCCTGGAGCGGCTGTCGGCACTGCTGTCCGGGCAGCGGTCGAGCGCGCATCTGGTGCTCACCCCGGAACGGGTGGTTGCCGCCGAAGCGGTCCGCGCCCTTGGATCGCTGGCGGTGATGGGTATCGAGATCAGCGAACTGATCGTCAATCAGGTTCTGTTCCAAGATGATTCCTACGAGTATCGCAATCTGCCGGACCACCCCGCTTTCGACTGGTACGCGGCGAGGATTTCCGAGCAGCAAGCGGTCCTCGATGAACTGGTGGCTGCCGTCGGTGATCTCCGACTGGTGCTGACACCCCACCTGGCCGGCGAGCCGATCGGTCCGAAGGCGCTGAGTCAGTTGCTCGACGAGGCGCGCCGGCGCGACGGCGCGGCCCCGCCAGGCCCGCTGCGCCCGGTCGTCGACCGGGAGTCCGGCTCCGGTCTGGATGCGGTCTACCGCTTGCGGCTAGAGTTGCCACCGCTCGATGCCGGTGCGCTGAACCTCGGCAGGGCCGGCGACGACCTGGTCATCGGTGTCGGTGGCCTGCGCCGACGGGTGCGATTGGCCCCGGTGTTGCGTCGCTGCATCGTGGCCGGCGCCACGTTGCGCGGCAGTGAGCTGACAGTTCGATTCCGACCTGATCCGGAGGTGTGGCCGACGTGAGTAGCCACTCCGACCTCGGACCCGAGCTGCGGCAGTTGGCCCAGGTGATCCTCGATCGGCTCGACCCCGCGGTGCGGGCTGCCGCGACGATGGCGAGCGAGGCGCTGCGCGGCCCCGGCCGCTGTCAGCAGGTGTGGTGCCCGGTGTGCGCACTGGCCGCCCTGGTCAGCGGCGAACAGCACCCGATGCTCAGTGTGATCGCCGAACACAGCGTGGCGCTGATGGCGGTGGTCCGGTCGATGGCCGCTGACCCGTCGACGCGCCCCAGGCCCACCGAACCGCCGCCCCCGGCCGACACCGAGACTCCGCCGAACACCGATCAGGCGGCGGCGACCGCCGATCCGGAACCCCCGTCCACCACCAATGGGCGCTACCACCGGATCGACATCGTCATCGAGCCGGTCGCCGCCGAGCCCGGTGCCGGGGAACGTGGCGGGCACGAGTGACTCCCCGCCTGAGGATTGGCCGTGAACCGGCTCGCCGTGTGGTCGGTGCCACAGCCGCTGGGTACAGTTAGCCCAAAGCGAACGCCCACGCGTGAGCCGGCGAGGGAGGGCCTATGTGGTACTGGCTGTTCAAGTACATTTTCATGGGCCCGCTGCTGAGCTTCCTGGGTCGTCCGAAAGTCGAAGGCCTGGAATATGTTCCGCAGTCCGGGCCGGCCATCCTGGCGGGTAACCATCTCGCGGTGGCGGACAGCTTCTTCCTGCCGCTGGTCGTGCGCCGTCGCATCACCTTCTTGGCCAAGGCCGAGTACTTCACCGGGAAAGGGATCAAAGGCGCCTTCAATCGCTGGTTCTATACCGTCGCCGGTCAGGTGCCGATCGACCGCACCAACGCCGACGCGGCCCAGGGGGCACTGGAGACCGCGGAACGCATTCTGAGCGCGGGCAAGCTGCTCGGTATGTACCCGGAGGGCACCCGTTCGCCGGACGGCCGGCTGTACAAGGGCAAGAGCGGGCTGGCCAGGCTGGCCCTGGAGACCGGGGTTCCGGTGATTCCGGTTGCGATGATCGGAACCGATGTCGTCAACCCGCCGGGGTCCAAGATGTGGCGGTTCGGCCGGGTGACGGTCCGGTTCGGCAAGCCGATGGACTTCTCCCGGTTCGACGGCATGGCCGGCAACCGCTTCATCGAGCGGGCCGTCATCGACGAGGTGATGTACGAACTGATGGAACTGTCCGGCCAGGAGTACGTCGACATCTATGCGGCGACCGTCAAGAAGACCGGCCCGGACGGCACAGCGGTCAAGCCGGTCGGACCAGGTCAACCGTCGACGCGGATCCCCGAGACAGCTGCGGGCTAGCCGCGCGCGAGCTCACCGTCAGCCCCGCGACCGTGATGACCGCCAAGGCCCACCACACGTAGGACATCCCGAACAGCTGCCGCCACCAGGCGGCGCCTGCTTCCTGGTTTTCGGGCAGCAGATCGATCGGCGGCCACACCATCAACGCCACCCCGGCCGCGCTGACCACCGCCAGCGCGACCGTGCGGCGCCGACCGGCCACGACGGCGGTCACCAGGACCGTCGGCAGCGCCCATACCCAGTGGTGCGACCACGACACCGGCGAGACCACCAGGCCGAACAGCGCCACGCAGATCAGCGCCAGGGTCGGCTCGCCGGCGGCCAGCACCCGGCGCACCGCCCATACCGTAAGTGCCAGCGCGGCCAGACAGGCCGCGGTCCACACCACGAAATGGGCGCTCTCGCCCAGCCCCAGCCGGGCCAGCGCGCCGGCGGCGTTCTGGTTGGTGTTGAAGCTGGCGCTGCCGATCCGGTCGGTGTTGCGGATGGTGGTCGACCAGTATTCCCGGGAGTCGGCCCAGGCCAACAGGAAACCGAGCGCGGTGGCCGCCACCAACGACGCCGCCGCGGTCAGCACCGCGCGGCGGTCGCGGCGCAGCACGAAGTACAGCAGGAACACCGCCGGGGTCAGCTTGAGGGCGATCGCCAGACCCACCAGCAGTCCGCGCGGCCACCGGGTGCGCCGCGGAACGCAGTCGGCGATCACCAGGGTCATCAGGATCACGTTGACCTGGCCGAAGGAGAAGTTCGCCCGGATCGGTTCGAACCAGGTGACCGACACGGCGACGATGCCGGCCGCCAGCCAGCAGCGCCGCAGCCAGGCCGGTTCGCCGCCGGACCGCCAGTCCTCGGCGACCCCGAGTCGGGTCAACACGATCCAGATCGACACCATCAGCAGTACCCAGGTGACGGCGGTGATCGCCACGCTGGCCACCGGCAGCGACACCAGGGCCAGCGGGCTGAATGCGATCGCCGCCAGTGGCGGGTAGGTGAACGGCAGATCCAGCCCGACCTGGGTGGCAAAGGTCGCGCCGTCGGCGTACAGCGGCCGGCCCTGCAGCCAGGCCTGCCCGCCCATCCGGTAGACGTCGGCGTCGATGCGGTAGGGGATATGGCCGAAAAGCCGCCAGCCAGCGTGTGCGACGGCGATGACGATGACCACCTGGGCCAGCCGCCACAGGACAAGCGGCGGGCCGCCGGATCGGCTCAGCCCGACGAGACTGCCCCACCCGGGCGACCGCAACCTGCTCATCTCGCCACCAGCGTATCCGGCAGCAACGCCCGGACCCCGATGGGCGTAAGTTTTGTAGCCGTGCCGCCAGCCGCGCACCCCGTCGTCTACGGGGACCTCCGCTTCGATGTCGTCGCCCCGGGGCGCGAACCGTTGCTGTGGTGCCTCATCGCGTTCTGCCTGACGTTCTTCGTCACCCGCTCGATCACCCGCTATATCCGTGCGACGGCCGGCCGGCCGGGTCCGCGCAAGTGGTGGCAGCCGCACAACATCTCGGTTTCGTCCAAGGACGGCGGCAGCGGCGGCGGCCTGCACATCCACCACGCCGTCTTCGGGGTCGTCCTGGTGCTGATCTCCGGAGTCGCCATGGTGACGATGGCCGCGGACGGAACCATCCGCCAGTTCACGGTGGCTGCGATCTTCTTCGGAATCGGCGCCGCCCTGGTGCTCGACGAGTTCGCGCTCATCCTGCACCTGCAGGACGTGTACTGGTCGGAGGACGGGCGCACCTCGGTCGACGCGGTGTTCGTCGCCGTGGCGGTGGCCGGTCTGCTGGTCATGGGGTTCAATCCGTTGTCGTTCTTCGACGTCGGCATCTGGCGCGACGACGACTCGGTGCTGGCCCGGGTGAGCGTGATAGTCCTGGCCCTGCTCACCCTCGCGCTGGCGGTGGTGGTGTTGCTCAAAGGCAAGCTGTGGACCGGACTGCTGGGCATGTTCATCACGCCGTTGCTGGTCTTCGGCGCAATCCGGCTGTCCCGCCCGCACGCGCCGTGGGCCCGCTGGCATTACCAGGACAAGCCACGCAAGATGCACCGATCGATGGAGCGGGAGCGCTACCTGCGTCGGCCTTTCGTTCAGGCCACCCTGTGGCTCCAGCACGTCATCGCCGGCGAACCGCGCTTCCCGAGCGACACCGAGGTCGATGCCGAACTGGATCGCGAGGTGCACGCCGCGCCGGCACCTGACGCCGCGGCCACGGCGGCCCCGGTTGCGTCCAAGGCCGGGGGATAGCGCCACCATGCGGTTCTTCTACGACACCGAGTTCATCGACAACGGGCGGATCATCGATCTGATCTCGATCGGCGTTGTTGCCGAGGACGGCCGCGAGTTCTACGCGGTGTCCACCGAGTTCGACCCGGAATCGGCCGGCCGGTGGGTGCGGACCCACGTCCTGCCCAAGCTGCCGCCGCCGGCATCGCAGCTGTGGCGGTCGCGCCGGGAGATTCGCGAAGGCCTGGAGGACTTCTTCGACATCGACGGCGATGAGCCTATTGAACTGTGGGCCTGGGTGGGCGCTTACGACCACGTGGCGCTGTGTCAGCTGTGGGGGCCGATGACCGCACTGCCCCCGCAGGTCCCGCGCTTCACCCGAGAGCTTCGCCAGCTGTGGGAGGACCATGGCAGTCCGCGGATGCCACCCCGCCCGCAAGACACCCACGACGCGCTGGTGGACGCCCGGCATAACCGGCGGCGTTACGAGCTGATGATGGCGGGCCGCGATCTCGGGCCCGGCGCTTCGCTGCAGGTAGGTCACCTCTCCGGTGGTCATCCCACCGGTTAGGCCCGGTTACGATGGTCTGCGTGAACTGGACCGTCGACGTACCGATCGAGCAGCTGCCGGCGTTGCCGCCGCTGCCGACCGACTTGCGGGACCGGCTGGACGCGGCGCTGGCCAAGCCGGCCGCCCAGCAGCCGAGTTGGGATCCCGCGCAGGCCAAGGCGATGCGCAAGGTGCTCGAAAGCGTGCCGCCGGTCACTGTCGCCTCGGAGGTTGAGCGGCTTTCCGGCCAGCTCGCCGCGGTGGCCAGGGGTGAGGCCTTCCTGCTCCAGGGCGGCGACTGCGCCGAGACGTTCGCCGACAACACCGAGCCGCACATCCGGGCCAACATCCGAACGCTGCTGCAGATGGCGGTGGTGCTGACCTACGGGGCCAGCATGCCGGTGGTGAAGGTGGCCCGGATCGCCGGACAGTACGCCAAGCCGCGCTCCTCGGACATCGACGCGCTGGGCCTGAAGTCCTACCGCGGCGACATGGTCAATGGGTTCGCCCCGGACGCCTCGGTCCGTGACCACGATCCGTCACGTCTGGTCCGCGCCTACGCCAACGCCAGCGCGGCGATGAATCTGGTGCGCGCGTTGACGTCGTCGGGCCTGGCGTCCCTGCACCTGGTGCATGACTGGAACCGCGAGTTCGTCCGCACCTCGCCGGCCGGGGCGCGTTATGAGGCGCTGGCCTCCGAGATCGACCGGGGCATGCGCTTCATGCAGGCGTGCGGGGTCAACGACCGCAACCTCGACACCGCCGAGATCTATGCCAGTCACGAGGCGCTGGTCCTGGATTACGAGCGGGCCATGCTGCGGCTGTCCGACGAGTTCGGCGAGCCCCGGCTGTATGACCTGTCGGCCCATTACGTGTGGATCGGTGAACGGACCCGCCAACTCGACGGTGCGCACATCGGTTTCGCCGAGGTGATCGCCAACCCGATCGGGGTCAAGATCGGGCCGACGATGACCCCGGAACTGGCCGTCGAATACGTCGAGCGCCTCGACCCGCACAACAAGCCAGGACGGCTCACCCTGGTTAGCCGGCTGGGCAACCACAAGGTCCGCGACCTGCTGCCGCCGATCATCGAGAAGGTGCAGGCGACCGGGCATCAGGTGATCTGGCAGTGCGACCCGATGCATGGCAACACCCACGAGTCCTCCACCGGATACAAGACCCGGCACTTCGACCGGATCGTCGACGAGGTGCAGGGCTTCTTCGAGGTGCACCGGGCGCTGGGCACCCACCCGGGTGGCATTCACGTCGAGATCACCGGGGAGAACGTCACCGAGTGCCTCGGTGGGGCGCAGGACATCTCCGACGACGACCTGGCCGGGCGCTATGAGACCGCCTGCGACCCGCGGATGAACACCCAGCAGAGCCTGGAGTTGGCCTTCCTGGTCGCGGAGATGCTGCGCGACTGACGCCCGATCGCGTTCGGGATCAGTGCCCGATCAGGCCCTGCAGGTTCAGTCCGAGGTTCCACGCCCCGCCGCCGACCAGAGCGGTGAGCACCAGCACGGCCAGCACCCAGAACACCACGGCCCGACGGCCGCGCTGCCGGGCCCAGACGAACTCATCGACGTCGATACCGGCGAATTGCCTTGCCGCAGCGGGCTGTTCATCGAATGTCGATTCGGGTTCAACCTGGGCGGCGGCGGCCGGGGGAGCGGGTCGACGATGCTGCGGTGGCGGGGTGAACTGCCGGGT
>JBFYOR010000181.1:0-8729 GCA_041303695.1 Mycobacterium sp.
CCACCAACTCCGCGGCGCGGTGATAGACCCGCTTGCGGGAGGTGTTCTGATGGGCGTCGACACCGTCGCCCATCCCCACCGATCCACCCCACCCGGCAGCATCGCTGCCGACGAAATAGGCCGCGGGTGTGCTGACTGTCACCGCCGGCGGGGCGAAGGAGCTGTCCGGGGCAACCCACTCCTGCCCCGGGGGCGGCCTGGAGGTGCGGTACTGGACCAGGGTGGCTCGGGCCACCTCGGTGCCGGACTGCAGGATGTCGCACTCGGTGATTCGGATACGGCGTCCGTCGCGTACCACCCGGGTCCGGACGGCGGTCGGCACCCGGCGGGCCGCCCGGAACAGGTCCGCGGTGAACCGGGCCGGCAGGAACCCGTCGGCTCCGTGGTCTGATTCCAGGCTCAACGCCGCCAGTCCCACCAGTGCCGGGCCGTTGACCATATCGTCGGACCACCCACTGCGGGCGTACTCGGTCGGCTGGAACGAGCCGTCGTCGCCGCGGACCCACGGAGCTTGAGCCATCACCACCCCGGCATCCTCGCACAATCCTTAGACCCCATAATCAAAGCGGTCAGGCCAGGAGAAGGGGTGCGCGGTGCCGGGTACCGAGGCGATCCCTTCCGTGTCACAAGGACGCGCCGGGCCGCGGCCGGCACTGCTGGTCGCCACCATGAGCGTGGTGGCGTTGACGGTCGCGGTGCTGCAGACCGGCGTCGTCCCGATCCTGGGGGTGATGGCCGACCAACTCAACGCCTCGATCCTCGACGTCAGTTGGGCGGTGACGGCCAACCTACTGGCGGCTGCGGCCAGCACTCCTCTCATCGGCCGGCTGGCCGATCTGCATGTCAAGAAGCAGGTGCTGCTGATCGTGCTGGGTGTCGTACTGGCCGGTTCACTGCTGGCCGCCCTGACGACGTCGCTGCCGATGCTGATCCTGGCCCGGGTGCTGCAGGGGGCCTCGTTCTCGCTCTACCCGATCGGGGTGTCGATCCTTCGGGAGGAGTTACCGCCCGACCGCCTGATGGGCGCGATGGCGGTGCTGTCCGGCGTTCTCGGCTTCGGCGGCGGCATGGGCCTGGTCATCACCGGGTTGCTGATGCGCGGTGACGCCGGATACCAGCGGATGTTCTGGTTCACCGCCGCGTTCGCCGTGCTGGTGATCCTCGCGGTGGTGGTCGTGGTTCCGAAGCGCCCGCGTTCGACGACGGGGTCGGTGGACTGGGCCGGGGCGGCCGGCCTGGCCCTGGGATTGTCGTTGATGCTGTTGGCGATCACTCAGGGCAATAGCTGGGGGTGGGCCTCCCCCCGCACCCTCGGCGCGGGCCTGGTCGGCGCACTCACCCTGGGGTTGTGGTGGTGGTGGGAGCGCCGCTGCAGCCAACCCCTGGTGTCGACTGTCATGTTGACCCGTCGGCCGATCCTGATGACCAATATCGCCACCGTCGCGGTGGGCATGGGCCTGTACTTCGGCTTCCTGGGACTCACCACATTCGTTCAGGCACCGACCGACAGCGGCTACGGCTTCGGCGCCACGGTGCTGCAGGCCAGTGTGATGTTCCTGCTACCCGGCGCCTTCGCCGGGTTTCTCACCGCCCTGGCCAGCGGTCGCTATATCGACCGCTTCGGCGGCCGCCGGGTGCTCATGGTCGGGGCCGCGATCGGCGTCGCCGGTTTCGCGATGCTGGCAATCGCGCATTCCGCACACTGGCAGGTGATCGCCGCGGGCATCCTGATCAACGCCTATATCAGCCTCGCCTACGGCGCACTGCCCGCACTGGTGGTCCGTGAGGTCGAGGCCGGCGAGACAGGCGTGGCCACCAGCGTGAATGCGATCGCCCGCACCGTGGGGGCCGCCATGGCCGCCGCGATCGTCGCAGTGCTGTTGAGCCGCAATGGCGCCGCCTCCCCGCCGGAGGGCAGCTACACCATCATCTTCGGACTCGGCGCGCTGATGGCGCTGATCGCGCTACTGCTGATCGCCGCGAGCAGGCCGCGGCTGCGTTCGATCGAGACGGTCGAGGAGATCAGTGACTTGCGGGCGATGAACCACGAGTGGGGCTGACGTCGTCGTCACTGTCGGCGGACTGGGCGGTCGACGTGTTATCGACCAGCGCACGCAGCACTGAGGCCCGCCATTCGTCGATCGACCTTCCGAACTCGTTGAGCAGAGCCGGGCTCTTCTGCACCACCCGTTCGATGGCGTCGCGCTCGACATGAACCAGCGTCACCTCGTCAAGCGCGAACGTCGAACCAGTGACCGGCTGGCGGATCAGGGTGCTCTGCCCGAGGAAACCGCCCGACTCGATGCGTCCCACCTCAGTACGACTGCCGTCCTCAGCATCCGCGGTGAGCAGAACGGTGCCAGCCATGATGAACGACATTCCGCTGGGTATCGCCCCGGTCGGCTGAATGAGCTCGCCCCTCCCGTAGCGTGCGATCACCGCGTGCGGGGCCATCGCCCGCTGCTGTTCACCGGTCAATTTCAGGGTCGGCGCGACCACGGTTTTGATGGCCTCGGCGACCAGGTCCGGATCGGAGAAAACGTCGACGGACTCGTCGAGGTGCAGACCCTCTCGGCGTGCGGCGTACCAGATCCAGCGCAGGAACGTCGCTTCTGCATCGCTGTCATCTCCCGGTGAGCGCAGCGGGATCTTGGTGCGGTAGCTCAACTGCCCGAGTGGCACCGCAACAGGGCTCAGATCGGGGTGGCACTGGGGAAGCTGTGAGGCGACTCGGACGAGCATGTCGCACACCAGATCCGGACGATCCTCGATGGCGAAGACGCTGGTGATCCGGACGGCGTGCTTATCGGCCGGACGGCTCAGATTGGTGAACGACTCGGCGGCGAGCATCGAGTTCGGGGTGACCTGCAGACCAGTGGCGGTCTCCAGATGTACCGCACGCCAGTTGACTTCGACGACGCGGCCGGTTGCCTTGGCGGTCGCGATCCAGTCCCCGAGCCGAAACGGCTGCTCGAAAAGCATCAGCAGACCGGCGATGACCTGACCGACGGAGTTCTGCAGGGTCAGGCCGATGACGATCGAGGTGAGGCCCAGCGCGGTGAAGAGTCCGCCGACATGGGCACCCCAGATGTAGGAAAAGATCAGCCCGACGCCGACCGCGATCAGGGCGAAGCGGATGACGTCGAGGAAGATCGCCGGCATCCGGTGGCGCCAGCTGGATTCCGGCGCGTTGGCGAAAGCCGAGGCTTTGATTCCCGACAGCATCAGGATGAGGACGACGACCGCCACTAGCGTGCCGACGATGCGCACCGGGGTCGACCCGGCCGGCATCTGGGTGGCCCCGATCATCGCCAACAGCAGAGCGAGTAGCGGCAACAGATAGTTGCGCAGCAGGGTTACCGCACCGACCAGTGAACTGCGTCGGCGACGCAGGTTCTGTTGCCACTCGGTGAGCGCGATCAGCAGCAGTGGCAGCCCGATTGCGATGCCGACGGCCCAGTAGAACCATGCCGAACCGAACACCGAACTCATCGCCGCGGGCCCATCACTGCGGCTCCGAGAGACGCCAGACGGCCACTTGGGCGCCGTCGGACTCGACAGTGCCGGCCGAGGTGAATGTCATGGCTTCGGCGAGCACGTCGTAGACCCTGGAGGTGACGTAGACACCCGATGCGGGCGCACCGTTCTTGATCCGGTGCGCAAGGTTGACCGCGGTGCCCCACATATCGAACACCGGAGACGGCTCACCGACGAGGCCGCTGCCGACGGTGCCGGTGTCGATGCCGGCCCGCAGACTCAGGTTCAGCGATGCTTCGCTGTTGAACCGCTCGATGATCCGTTCGCACTCGCGGGCGAACTCCACCGTCCGCCGGATGTTGTCCAGTCGGGGAATCGTCAGTCCGCAGCTGCCCAGATAACCGTTGCGCACCGGACGGACCCGCTCGATTCCGAATTCCGCTGCAGCGGCGTCGAATTGACGTATCAGCTCGTTGGCGATGCTCAGCGACTCGCCGGACTCCAACTCGGCCTGGATGCGGTCGAGTCCGCCGATGTCGGCGTAGACGACGGTGACATTGGAGTGATCACGGACGGTGATCTCCTCGCCCTGGTTGAGCTTGTCGGCGATCGCCCCGGGCATCAGCGAATGCAGCAGTCGACGGATCTGGCTCCGCTGTTCGCCGAGTAGATCCTCCTTGACCGACAGACTGCGACTCATCTCGTTGAACATCCCGGTCAGGTCACCGATCTCGTCGCGGGTTTCGACCGGGACCTCGACCCGATAGTCGCCGGAACTGATCCGCTGGACACCGGCCTCCAGGCGCCGGATCGGCCGCAGGAATATCTGCGCCAGCACGACTGCGAGCAGGCAGACCAGGAAGATGATGCCGGTGGTGGTCAGCACCACGGTCCGGGCGAAGGTGACCTCCCTGGCGAAGGCCTCCCTGGTATCGATCTTCGCGACGATCGACCAGCGCAGGCCCGCACCATTGCCGATCGGTGCGTAAGCCTGGATGCTCTTCTGGCCGAGGTAGTCAGTGGCCATGACCGTGCCGGACCGGCCTTCCTGGGCCGCCTTGTGGGCATCCGGTGTCACCGGCTGGACCAGCGTGGTGCCGCCCTGGCGAATCGCGATATCGGGGATGTCCGGCGGCGTGCCGGCGTCGATGACCATTGTCCGGTACTGCTCGGGGTTCTCCAGGAAGAGCCGGGAATCCGATCTCATCAGGAACTCCTGGCCGGCCAGGATGGTCTCGCCGGTGTCCCCCATGCCCGCGTCGGCCCACTTCTTGTCGAAGGTCATCACCTTGTTGATCTTGGTGATCGGGAACTGCAGGGCCAGAACGCCTTCCGGCTTCCCGGTCGGCGGCACCGGGGCGATCATCCAGGCGGTGGGAGCCATTGTCGCGGGCTGGTAGAACTCGAAGTCGGTGAACACCACCCGGTCTTCGCGGTTGCTCGACATCGCCTGGGTGTAGGCGTCGCGCAGCTTGGATCCGTTGTAGGGGCCGGTGAGGATATTGGTGCCCAGATCGACATTCTTGTAGGCGCTGAACACGACGTTGCCGCGGTCGTCGAGCAGCAGGGCGTCCTCGAACGAGAACCGAGAGACGATCTCGCCGTAGAAATCCTGGTACTTCGCGTTGGCCGCCGACCAGCTGCTGCCGTCGCGTGCGTCCGTCATCGCGATCGCGCTCTGGTCGGTGGGCAGTGCCGCGGTATACGTCGCCTGCAGGTACCGCTCGGCGTTCGAGGTCGGCAGCAGGGCTGCGACGTCGAGTTTGACCCCGCTGTACTTCTCGGTCTCCTTGGCGAAGAACCGGTAGTAGTCGGAGATCGCCTTGGACATCTGCGGGGTGATCTGCGCGTTGGACAGTTGGTCGAAACCGGCGCGGAAGTCGCGCAGCGCATCCCGGGTCATGGTGCCGTGGGTATAGGTGACCAGCGCACTGCGCAGGTCGGTCAGCTGCTCGTTCAGCATTCGCGTCTGGGCTTCGCGGACTTCGACGAGCCGGTTGACCGCTGCAATCCGCAGCGAGTTGCGGCCGGTCTGATAGGAAATCCCGCCGACGACGGCCGCGGCCAGAAACGTGCACAGCACCAGCATCAGGATGAGCTTCGACTGAATGCTGATGCGGTTGAGCAGGTTGCGACGCGGGAGTTGCGCCGGACGCGGTGACTGGACGACCTCAGGCGCCGAACCCTGTTCCTCCGGAGCGGCGTGCTCCGACAGTTGCGCCATGGCCATCCCTTCCCCGCGGCCGCCATGCGGGATTCGACCCTGCAGCAGACTAGCAGGGTCTGTGACATTTGGGACAGAAGTGAATGTTGTTACCAGCGACTTCTGAGCATCGGCTCCCCGCTGAGGGCCGTCTGGTCCACCATGAAGCCGTGGGCACTTCAGCGGATGACAGCGAAGCGGATGACAGCGAAGCGGATGACAGCGAAGCGGATGACAGCGGAGCGAATGACTTCGACGAGACGGTCGACGTCATCGTCGCAGGCTCCGGCGGCGGTATCGCCGGGGCCTACACCGCGGCCAGGGAGGGCCTGTCGGTGGCTCTGCTGGAGGCGACCGGCAAATTCGGCGGTACCACCGCCTATTCCGGCGGTGGCGGGATGTGGTTCCCGTGCAATGCCGTTCTCCGCCGGGCCGGCAGCGACGAC
The DNA here is from genome assembly GCA_041303695.1 of Mycobacterium sp. Classification (GTDB taxonomy): domain Bacteria; phylum Actinomycetota; class Actinomycetes; order Mycobacteriales; family Mycobacteriaceae; genus Mycobacterium. The sequence continues at coordinate 6,127 of JBFYOR010000181.1, forward strand.
ACCATCGAGAAAGCGCTGACCTACTTCCACGCGGTCGTCGGTGACCGCACGCCCCGCGAACTGCAGGAAACCTACGTCCGGCGCGGCGCAGGCCTCGTCGACTACCTGGAGACCGACGAGAATTTCGAGTTCACCGTGCTGCCGTGGCCGGACTACTTCGGCGCCGCGCCCCAGGCACGGCTGGACGGAATGCGGCATATCGTCGCCACCCCGCTGCCCGGTGATGCCCTGGGTTCGGACCCCGGGCTGGTGCGCGGCCCGTTGGACAATGACCGGCTCGGCGCCCCCGCTCCCGAACTGCTGGTCGGGGGACGCGCCCTGATCGGACGGTTCCTGGCCGCGATCAGCCGTTTCGGGAATGTGGCCCTGCACCGCAATACCGAACTTGTCGACGTGATAGTCGCCGACGGCCGGGTGGTGGGCGCGGTGGCGACCCGGGACGGCGACACGGTGCGAATCCGGGCCCGCCGGGGTGTGTTGCTGGCCACCGGCGGTTTCGAGCAGAACGCCGAGATGCGCACCCGGTATGGGGTGCCCGGCCGATTGGCGGACAGCATGGGTGCACCCGGTAACACCGGCACGGCGCACCGGGCCGCCATCCGGGCCGGGGCGGCCACCGACCTGATGGATCAGGCCTGGTGGTCGCCGGGCCTGGTCCATCCCGACGGCCGTGCGGTGTTCGCGCTGTGGTTCACCGGCGGGATCTTCGTCAACCAGGCCGGACTCCGGTTCGTCAACGAATCCGGGCCGTATGACCGGATCGGGCGGACCATCATCGATGAGATGCACGCCGGCCGGCTGACATGCCCGTTCTGGATGGTCTACGACGACCGTCGTGGCGCGGCGCCCCCGGTCAAGGCGACCAATGTGTCGATGGGCGACCCCGCGGACTACCGCGCGGCCGGGTTGTGGCGTACCGCCGGCACCCTGGCGGAACTGGCCGAGGATATCGGTGTGCCCGCCGCGGTCCTGACCGCCACCGTGCAGCGCTACAACGAGATGGTCGCCGCCGGGGTCGACAGCGACTTCGGCCGCGGCGATGAGGCCTACGATCGGGCCTTCTCCCGGGGCAAACCGCCACTGGTACCCATCGACACCCCACCGTTCCACGCCGCGGCCTTCGGGCTGTCCGATCTGGGCACCAAGGGCGGACTGCGCACCGACAGCCGCGCCCGGGTGCTCGACGACGCCGGATGGCCGATCCCCGGCCTCTACGCGGCGGGCAACACCATGGCGGCGGTCAGTGGGACCACCTATCCAGGTGGCGGAAACCCGATCGGGGCCTCGATGCTGTTCAGCCATCTGGCTGCGCTGGACATGGCCCGCCCGCGATAATCCCTCCATGCCTCGTGCGCTGACCGGACTCTTGACCGCGGCCCTGCTGGCTGGTGTCGCGGTCGCCGCGCCGGCCCATGCCTCCGACAAGTGGGCGCTCAACGGGACTTTCACCGCGACCTCCAACGGCGAGTGGGCCCGCACCAACGACATCTTCCGCGACGAGCGCAGCGTCCGCGCGATCTGGACCATCTCGTCGCAGTGCAGTTACCCCACCGAGTGCACCGGAACGGTCACCAGCGACCAGGGATGGACCGCGCCGATCTACCAGACCGGTGGCGAATGGTACGTCAAACATGTTGTGCCCAAATGGATGCCGTGTCCTGATGGCTCGGCGGCGGACGGCTATCAGGTGTTCCGGTTCAAGGGGATGACGCCGGGCGGCGACTACGCCGACCCGACGTCGAATGTCCTGGTCGGCGAGGATGCGACCAGCGGTCCCAGCGGCGCCTGCGGTCGCAGCCTGGCGAAGTTCATCACCATGCCGTTCAAACTGGTCAAGCTGGGCTGAGGCGGCTCAGCCGGTCGGCAGCAGGTCGGTCCAACTCTGCTCGCCCTCGCGCGGGATCACATCGGTCTGGCGCGCGACGGTTCCGTCCGCGGTGGCGAACTGTCCGGTCCGGGGGTCATAGGTCGCGATCGCCACCGACGGCCCACTGCCGTCCGGGCGCAAGGCACTCGGGGCCACCGCCGGGCCCCCGGGTGGCGGGGCCACCGGTGGTGGCGGAACTGCCCCGTCCAGCGGTGGCGGCGCAGCCTCCGCCGGCGCCACCGGTGGTGGCATCGGGGTGCCCTCCAACGGACCGTAAATCTGGTCCTGGAAGGTGATCCGGTCATCCAGTGGGATGCCCTGAGAGATCAGGTTCGGGTCGAAGGGATACGGGCCCAACGCATGCTGGCGCATGGCCAGCGGCTGGTAGGCGCCCTCGCTCTCGCACATCTCGACGGTGGGCGCCCGCTTTCCGGGCTGACCCATGCACGGGTAGTTGCGGGCGCCGCGCACGGCGATCGGCGAATCCTGTGGCAGCTTGCAGTACAGGCCGTCCGGGGTGTCGACGTCGGAGAGATCCGCAGGCGAACGCCACGACGAGGGCGGCAGGAACCCCACCGTGCAGGCCGGCGGATCGCCGATCGTCAGGGTGAAATCACCCTGGGTGAACCCGGTGGGATTGTTACGCGGCAGGCCCACGGCCTGCACCGAGGCGATATACGGCGGCAGCAGCACCAGGAGTTGCTCCAGGGATGCGTGGTAGGTCACCGCGATCTGT
>JBFYOR010000182.1:0-4672 GCA_041303695.1 Mycobacterium sp.
GCGTATGGCCGCGCAGGTGGATGACATCGAAGGTCAGCTCGCCGATGACGATCACGTCGCCGCCAGCCAGCAAGCGCTCCGGTTTGACCGGCAGCGCCTCGGCGTCGAGTTGGTGGGCTGCGGTCGGCGCGCCGGTGGACTCGGCGACAGCCTCCAGCGCCAGCCAGTGGTCCATGTGCTGGTGGGTGGTGACGATCAGCGCCAGCTTCGGAGCCTGCTCGGCCACCAGGTTGACCAGCAACTCGGGGTCGTTGGCGGCGTCGATGAGCAGCGACTCGCCGGTGTCCGCGCAGGTCACCAGGTAGGCGTTGTTGTCCATCGGGCCCACCGACATCTTGATGATGCTCACCCCTGGCAGGGTGCGCCGGGCCGCGGTCTGCGACTCCACATGACCGGTATAGGTGTCGTCGACGACTGTCATGAACGCCACGTTACTGCTGTCGGAGTGGGCGCATAGCATGGGCGGGTGGCTGACCGGTTGATCGTCAAGGGCGCGCGCGAACACAACCTCCGCAGCGTCGACCTGGACCTGCCCCGGGACGCGCTGATCGTGTTCACCGGCCTGTCCGGGTCGGGCAAATCCTCGCTGGCCTTCGACACCATCTTCGCCGAGGGTCAGCGCCGCTACGTCGAGTCGCTGAGCGCGTATGCCCGCCAGTTCCTCGGCCAGATGGACAAGCCCGACGTCGACTTCATCGAGGGTCTGTCCCCGGCGGTGTCGATCGATCAGAAGTCCACCAACCGCAACCCGCGATCCACCGTCGGCACCATCACCGAGGTCTATGACTACCTGCGTCTGCTCTACGCCCGCGCCGGCACCCCGCACTGCCCGGTGTGCGGGGAACACATCGCACGGCAGACCCCACAACAGATCGTCGACCAGGTTCTCGCCATGGCGGAGGGCACCAAGTTCCAGGTGCTCGCCCCGGTGGTCCGCACCCGCAAAGGCGAGTTCGTCGACCTCTTCGACAAGCTCAACACCCAGGGCTACAGCCGGGTCCGGGTGGACGGCGTGGTGCACCCGCTGACCGAACCGCCGACGCTGAAGAAGCAGGAAAAGCACGACATCGAGGTGGTGGTCGACCGGCTGACCGTCAAGGCCAGTGCCAAGCAGCGGCTCACCGACTCGGTGGAGACCGCACTGGGCCTGGCTGACGGCATCGTGGTGCTGGACTTCGTCGACCGTGACGAACACGACCCGCACCGGGAGCAGCGGTTCTCCGAGAAACTGGCCTGCCCCAATGGCCACGCCCTCGCGGTGGACGACCTTGAGCCCCGGTCATTTTCGTTCAACTCGCCCTATGGGGCCTGCCCGGAGTGCAGCGGCCTGGGCATCCGCAAGGAGGTCGACCCCGACCTGGTGGTGCCCGACCCTGACCTGAGTCTGGCCGACGGCGCGGTGGCGCCGTGGGCGATGGGCCACAACTCGGACTACTTCACCCGGATGCTGGCGGGCCTGGGGGAGGTGATGGGTTTCGACGTCGACACCCCGTGGCGCACGCTTCCGGCCAAGGCGCGCAAGGCGATCCTGGAGGGCTGCGACGAGCAGGTGCATGTCCGCTACCGCAACCGCTACGGCCGGACCCGTTCCTACTACGCCGACTTCGAGGGCGTCATGGCGTTCCTGCAGCGCCGCATGGAGCAGACCGACTCCGAGGCGATGAAGGAGCGCTACGACGGGTTCATGCGGGACGTGCCGTGCCCGGAGTGCGACGGCACCCGGCTCAAGCCGGAGATCCTGGCCGTCACCCTGGCCGCCGGCGAGCGCGGCAAGAAGTCCATCGCCGAGGTCTGCGAACTGTCCATCGCGGACTGTTCGGAGTTCCTCAACGCGCTCACCCTGGGGTCACGCGAACAGGCCATCGCCGGGCAGGTGCTCAAGGAGGTGCAGTCCCGGCTGGGCTTCCTGCTCGACGTCGGTCTGGACTACCTGTCGCTGGCCCGGGCCGCGGGCACGCTGTCCGGCGGCGAGGCCCAACGCATCCGCCTGGCCACCCAGATCGGCTCCGGACTGGCGGGGGTGCTCTATGTGCTCGACGAGCCGTCCATCGGGCTGCATCAGCGCGACAACCGTCGTCTCATCGAAACCCTCACCCGCTTAAGGGATCTGGGCAACACCCTGATCGTCGTGGAGCATGACGAGGACACCATCGCCCATGCCGACTGGGTAGTCGATATCGGACCCGCCGCCGGCGAGCATGGCGGCCGGGTGGTGCACAGCGGCACATACGCGGACCTGCTGACCAACCCGGACTCGCTGACCGGTGCCTACCTGTCGGGCAAGCTGAGCATCGAGGTGCCTGCCATCCGCCGGCCGGTCGACCGCAAGCGCCAACTCACCGTGGTCGGCGCCCGCGAACACAACCTGCACGAGATCGATGTGGCGTTTCCGCTCGGAGTGCTCACCTCGGTCACCGGGGTGTCCGGATCGGGCAAGTCGACGTTGGTCAACGACATCCTGGCCAGCGTGCTGGCCAACAAGCTCAACGGCGCTCGACAGGTGCCCGGTCGGCACACCCGGATCACCGGCCTGGAGCACGTCGACAAACTGGTAAGGGTTGACCAGTCGCCGATCGGTCGGACCCCGCGATCCAACCCGGCCACCTACACCGGCGTCTTCGACAAGATCCGCACCCTGTTCGCCGCCACCACCGAGGCCAAGGTCCGCGGTTACCAGCCCGGCCGGTTCTCCTTCAACGTCAAAGGCGGCCGCTGCGAGGCGTGTTCGGGTGACGGCACCCTCAAGATCGAGATGAACTTCCTGCCCGACGTCTACGTGCCGTGCGAGGTCTGCCAGGGCGCCCGCTATAACCGCGAAACCCTCGAGGTGCACTACAAGGGCAAGACCATCTCGGAGGTTCTCGACATGTCCATCGAGGACGCCAGCGAGTTCTTCGAACCGATCAGCAGCATCCACCGCTACCTCAAGACGCTGGTCGACGTTGGCCTGGGCTACGTCCGGCTGGGCCAGCCCGCTCCGACGCTGTCCGGCGGGGAGGCCCAACGGGTCAAGCTGGCCGCCGAACTGCAGAAGCGCTCCACCGGCCGAACCGTCTACATCCTCGACGAACCCACCACCGGACTGCACTTCGAGGACATCCGCAAACTGCTGAAGGTCATCAACGGCCTTGTCGACAAGGGCAACTCGGTGATCGTCATCGAACACAACCTCGATGTCATCAAGACCTCGGACTGGGTCATCGACATGGGCCCGGAAGGCGGAGCGGGCGGCGGCACCGTGGTGGCCCAGGGCACCCCCGAGGACGTGGCCGCCGCGCAGCAGAGCTACACCGGGGGCTTCCTGGCGGGCCTGCTGGATGCGCCCGCGCCCAAGAAAGCGCCGCGCCGGCGCAAGGTCAGCGCCTAGCCCCACAGCCTCGGGCACGCTACTACCGCAGGTAGTAACGGGTGTACCCTCGGGGGTATGGCGAAGACAATGACGATCCGGGTCGCGGCACTGTTGGCCGCCACCGCAATCACCGCCGTCGGGTGTTCGAAAACCGACACCGCAACCGAGCCCAAGGCCGTTGAGGCCGCCACCACGGTCACCATCAGTGACCAATGGGTCAAGGCCGTCCCCAGCGGTATGACCGGGATGTTCGGCACGCTGAAGAACTCCAGTGACCGCGAGGTCACCGTGGTCTCGGGCAGTTCGCCGGTCGCCGGGAAGGTGGAGTTGCACGAGGTCGTCGGCCAGCCCGGCGGTTCGGCGATGATGCGCCCCAAGGACGGCGGCTTCCCGATCCCCGCCAACGGAACCCACATCCTGGCACCCGGTGCCGACCACGTGATGCTGATGGATCTCAAGGAGCCGCTCAAGCCCGGCACCGACGTTCAGGTCACCCTGACCTTCGACGACGGATCCACGCTGCCGCTCAGCGCCCAGGTCCGCGAGTTCGCCGGTGCCGACGAGGACTATCAGCCGGGCTCGCCCGCCCCCGCCGCCGGTGGCTGATGGATGAGCACCCGAGGATAAGCCGCCGGCGTCTGCTCGCCGGAGGCGCTGCCGTCGCGGGTGTCGCCGGGGCGGCGGCATGGGCCGGATCGGAGTACACCCAGCCGTCCGGCCCGACCACGTTCGGCGCCGACGTGGTGCCGTTCTACGGGGTGCACCAGGCGGGGATCGAAACACCGGCTCAGGCCCACGGCGCCTTCATCGGACTGGACCTGATCCGGGAGTCCGGCCGCGACGTCCGCGAAGGTCTTGAGGCCCTGCTCAAGCTGTGGACCACCGATGCGCAGCGGCTGACCCAGGGGGTGCCGGCGCTGGCCGACACCGAACCCGAACTCGCACTGCGGCCGGCCCGGCTGACGGTGACCGTCGGCTTCGGGCCCACCCTGTTCGACAAGACCGGATTGGAGCGACTGCGACCGCCCTCGGCCCGTGCGCTGCCGCCGCTGCCCGTGGACCGGCTCGAGCCGCGTTGGGGCGGTACCGATCTGCTGCTCCAGATCTGCGCCGACGACCCGGTGGTGCTGGCACACGCCACCCGGGTTCTGGTCAAGAACGTGCGCACGCTGGCCGCCGAACGATGGCGGCAGAGCGGTTTCCGCACCGCCCGCGGCGCTGACCGCGACGACGTGACCGCGCGAAACCTGATGGGCCAGGTCGACGGAACCGTCAACCCCGTCCCGGGCACCCCGGACTTCGCCGACGTGGTCTGGGACCAGG
>JBFYOR010000183.1:0-3013 GCA_041303695.1 Mycobacterium sp.
TTCGACGCCACCCCGGTCAGCGGCGCGGGCGGCGAGGACGGCGCCCGGGAACGCAAGCCCAATCCGGCCTGGCGCCTGGACCACCAGGGCATCCTGTCGGACAGCCACGGCGATCTGCTCACCGGCGGGCTGGGCTGGGCGGTGTGGACCGACGGCCGGATCAAATTCACCACCGGAGCGGGTCTGCCGACCAAGGTGCGCGACGTCGCGGTCGCCCCCGACATCACCGGGCTTCTCTCCTCGGGCGTGTTGCCCGAGGGTGCCCACCTGGCACTGATCACCCGCCGCGGCAAGGCGCTGCGCATCGACCCGTCGACGGTCAACCCGCAGGGAGCGGCCGGCAACGGTGTCGCCGGGGTGCGACTGGCCGAGGGTGACGAGGTGATCGCCGCGCTGCCGCTCACCGGTGACAGCACCGAGGCGATCCTGTCAACGTCGCCGAAGGGTTGGAAGGTGACCGCCTGCAGCGATATTCCGGTCAAGGGCCGCGGCGGCGGCGGGGTCGGGTTCCACCCGTTCGTCGCCGGCGAGGACATGCTGCTGTCGGCGACGGTCTCCCCCACCGGCTTCACCCGCAACGGCCGCAAGGTGCGGTCGGAGAACCGCGCGAAGTCGTCGTCGAAGGGAACCCCGGACGGGGTGGTCCCAAACATGACAGTCGCGTGACCGCAGCCTGATCGGGTCGACTCGCCTGCCCGGCGACGGCCACACTGGATTGTGGCCGTAACCGATCTCCCCGCCCCCCAACGCCGCCTTCCGATGGGAATACAGGACGCCCTGTGGCTGGAGATGGACAGGCCGACCAACGCGATGGTGGCCGACGTGGCGGTGTGGACCGCAGAACCCGTCGAATTCGGTCTGCTGCGGGAGGCGATCACCGAACGGCTCGTCGAGCGTTATCCGGTGTTCCGCAGCAGGGCGGTTCGCGACGGAGACGGTGATTGGGGCTGGGAGCCGGACCCGGACTTCGACATCGGCAACCACTTCAGCGCCGCCACCCTGGCCAATCCCGACGACCCGCGCTGCATGCATGCCCTGGTGGCTGCGCATCGCACCGAGTTACTCGACAGCGGCCGGCCGCTGTGGCGGGTGATCTGGGTCGAGCGCTACCGCGGCGGGAGCGCGATGATCCTGCGCAGCCACCATGCGGTGGCGGACGGCATGCGTATGGTTCAGCTGGCGATGAGCCTGTTCGACGCCTCCCCGCAGGGCGGGGCGATCCTGGGCCCGGCGGTAGTCCAGTACGGCGCTCAGTCCGAGCCGGCCCGGCCGGTGCCGTCGCGGCTGCGCAGTGCCGCCGCCGAACTCGCCACCGTCGCGCAGACCGCCGGCCGGTCGCTGGCGGAGGTGCCGAGCAGACGGACCACCGATACCCGGGCACCGGTGCGGCGCGCCCCCCGGCTCGGCCGCGTCGCGCTGCGAAACCCGCTGGGGGCGCTGCACTCCCTGTTGCACGGTCTTCGCAGGGCGGTGTCCGGGGCCGCGGCGGCGCTCCGGCGGGCTCTGCCCGGCGGCGGTACGTTGGCCGGTGTCCTGGCCGCCGCACCCGGCGACCTCGATACCGTGCGCAAGTTCGTCCTGGGCACCCTCAACGACGTCAGCATCTGGACCGGACCGGCAAGCGGCTCCAAGGGCGTCGCCTGGTCGCCGCCGCTGTCGCTGCCCGCGGTGAAGGCCGTCGCCAAGGCGCACGGCTGCACCGTCAACGACGTCCTGGTGGCCACCGTCGCCAGTGCGCTGCACGACTACCTGCGATCGCGGGACGCCCATTGCGCCTCAGTGGCGTTCATGGTGCCGGTCAACCTCAAGCCGCTCGATCTGAGCCTGCCGGAGACGCTGGGCAACGAGTTCGCGCTCGTGCAATTGGAGTTGCCCACCGATGAGCCCGATCCCGTCGCAGTCCTGGCGATCGCCCGGCGGCGGATGAACCGCATCAAGAACGGCAACGAGGCCGCGGTGGCGTTCCGGCTGCAGGAGATGATCGCCGGATTCAGCCGGACCCTGTACGAGGCGTCGGTGGAGCTGTTCACCAACCGCACGCTCGGGGTGCTCACCAACGTGCCCGGGCCGCCGATCCCGGTCTACCTGGCCGGTGCGCTGGTGGAGGGAATCGCCGGCTGGGCGCCAGTCTCCGGAGACCAGCCGATGAGCTTCAGCATCTGCAGCTACAACGGTGCGGTCGTGGTCGGCATTGCCTGCGACACCGAACTGGTACCCGGCTACGAGGCCATCGTCAACGGTTTCGCCGCCGCCTTCGACCGGTTGGTCGCACGCACGCCCGGGGGCGGCGTGACGGCCGGCGTATGAAAGCGGGTTAGCCGAGAGCTTGCAGCCCGGTCGCGGCGGCTACGGCAGCGCCGGCGAAGTCGCTGCCGCGAAGCTTCTGTTCGATGTTGTTGCGCCGCATATCGTCGATCGCCTGTTCCGAACCGCTTGCCACCGCCGGGGCGACCAGAAAGGCGTACTTCCGCTGCTCGGTCGCGACGGCGAGAATCGCGTCCCGCTCCCCAACCTTGGTCAGGGAACTGGTCTTGCGGGCCCACTCCACGGGCGGGGCGTCGAACGCGTCGACGTAGACCACCCATAACCGGATGCCGCGGTCCGCCTGCAGACTTTTGACCGCGGACTGCACCTCGGCGGTCTGCTCGCTGTCCAACGCCCCGGCGGCATCGGTGACGGCGCGATCTAGGCTCATCGGCGCCTCCAGCGGCGCCTGCGGCGGCGCGGGCGCCGGGGACGGGGCCTGTGACGGCGCGGGCGCCGGGGATGCGAGCGTCTCCTGGCTTTGGGTCGCCGTGCCCTCGTTACTCACAAGTGTTTTCACACCGAAGCCGATCCCGCCCACGAGTGCCAGCCCGGCGAGGATGACGGCAATCCGCTTCGGCCAGACGTACTTGATGGGAGGGCGCGTCCCTGCGGGCTGGCCATCGAAACCGCCGAAGGAATCGGCCTCGGAGTAGGGCCCGGGGTAGGGCGGGATGCTCATCCTGTGCGCTCCGATCGTCGTGAAAGT
>JBFYOR010000184.1:0-2624 GCA_041303695.1 Mycobacterium sp.
AGAACCCGGCCGATATGGGACTCCTCGAGCAGCAGCAACTGGGTGTTGCGTGCCATGCGCCGGGCGAAATCCGGCGTCACGCCTGGGAACCCACCCGGTATCGCGGTGTCGAACGGCAGGATCTGCACGGTGTCCGCTCCCCCGACCCCGGCACCGAATGCGGCGACGGTGCTGCGCAGCATGTTCACCCACGGATTCCGCTGGGTCATCATCGCCGCCGAGGTGACTGCGTGCAGCCTGAGGGCGCCGCTGCCGGGATGACCCAGCGCCTCGGCGATCCGGGCCCACAATTGCCGGGCCGCACGGAATTTCGCGATCGTCATGAACTGGTCGTCATCGGCGACCAGTCGGACGCTGATCTGGCCGAGCGCGTCGGCGATACCGATCCCGGCTTCGGTCAGCAGTCGCAGATAGCCGGTCGCCGCGGCGACCACGCCGGCCAGTTCCCAGCCGGCACTGGCGCCGCGGTCGTGAAACGCCGGGCCGTCCACGGTGATCACCCGGATGCCGGGCCTCCCCGCGACCTCGGCGGCCACCGATACCACCTCATCGAGCGATTGCTCCGCGCGCCCACTCAGATGCGCGGTCAGTGGATCCGCGCCAAGGTCGATGGACAGCGTCGCGCTCGCGGTCTCATCCGCACCGGCCACCAGCGGTATCAGCGCCTCTGCGGCACAACGGAAATCGGCTCCGGCAGCAAGGATGACCGGCGCGAGTTCGAGGTACACACCCGCCAGCCAGCGATCGAGCTCGCCGGGCGCAATACAGGTCTTGCCTGCGCCGGTTTCGCCGACCCGCAGCACCAGCGCGCTGACTCCCTCGGTCAACGAGTCCAGAACAGCGGCGTTACCGTCGGCAGCCGTGCCCGAGAAGCCTGGCACGGGGAACTCGCCGGCCACCTTCCAGCCGGCCAGGACGTCGCGGCGGCGGTCGGCGCCACGCACGAAGGGCCAGTCCCCGGGCAGCGGGGCCTCCGGCCGCGCGTCGAGGGCGGTATAGAGCGCGCGGATCGGAAAGCCCTCATAGGTCGGCGTGTCCAGCAAGCGCTCCGGCTCGGCCGGCAACCCCGCAGGATCGCGGCGGCTGCTCTTGGCCAGCACGGCGGCCACCGCCCCGCGCCACCGGGCACGGTCCTGCTCCAGGTCTTCCACCTCGGCTGGGGACACCGGCGACTCCTTTGGCGCGGCAGCACTCGCCGCCTGCACTCAGGCTAAATGATCGCCGCCGGGGCAGTGTCGTCGCGTACGGCGTCGTCGCGTACGGCGTCGTCGCGTACGGCGTCGCCGCGTGCGGCGTGAGTCGGACCCGTACCTTGGACGGCGTGACCTCACCGACTTTGAGGCGCGGCCTGAGCACGCTGCGCAGTGTGGGGTCGGCGATGGTGGTCAGCGCCCGGCAGGTGAGTCGCACCCGGCTGGCGGTGACGGCGGTCGCCGCCGCGATGCTGGCGGCCGTCGTCGTGTTCGTTCCGCTGCCCACCGCGGTTCAGTTGCGGGACTGGGCGAGCGCGGCAGGCCCCTGGTTCCCGCTGGCCTTTCTCGGCGCACACATCGTGATCACCGCCCTGCCCTTCCCCCGCACCCCGTTCACGCTGTCCGCCGGCCTGCTGTTCGGCCCGGTGCTGGGGGTGGTCATCGCCGTCACGGCCAGCGCCATCAGCGCACTGATCGCGTTGTGGCTGGTCCGGGCCTTCGGTTGGCAGCTGAGCAGGCTGGTGAGCCATCCCGGCGTCGCGTCGCTGGACGCGCGTTTGTCCGAGCGTGGATGGCCGGCGGTGCTGTCGCTGCGGATGATCCCCGCGGTGCCGTTCTCCGTGCTGAACTACGCCGCCGGCGCGTCAGCCGTGCGGGTCAGGCCGTATCTGCTGGCGACCCTGGCCGGACTGCTGCCGGGAACGACGGCGGCGGTCATTCTCGGCGACGCCATGACCGGCCACATCGACCCGCTGCTGGTACTGGTGTCACTGTGTACCGCCGCGGTCGGTATCGGTGGGTTGGTCTACGAGAGACGGCGCTACCAGCGGGAACGTGAAGGTTGACCGATCAGAGCACCCCGAGGTGGATGCTGGCATCCGGGATGTTGCAGCGGTCGCGCAGATCGAACGCCGGCCCGCGGATGGCGTCGGTCTCCGCCTGCACCTGCGGGTTGGCGGCCAGGTAGCCCTGAACCTTGTCGATCGCGTCGGACTTGGGCATCCCCTGCACGCTGCTGAAGAAGACGTTCACATCGGGGTGCGTGAAGAGGTAGCCGGCGATCCCCGCCGCGACCTGGCTCTCAACCGCCGCGATATCGGCCGCCGAGCAACCGGGCACGACATCGGCGGCCGCCGGTGCGGCCAGGCCGAGAAGGACGCCGCCGGCGCCGATAACTGACGCGGCCGTGCGACGGGCCAACGGGGTGAATGTCATGAGGCTCCCTGGGTCGGTGGTTCGCCGGTCATCGTAAGCCAGCAACCTGGCATCCTCCACTCGCGGGGGCGCGACCGACTCGGTAGACTCACCGGTAATCGACCTAAGGACTCCGATGAACCGAACACGACAGTTCCTGGCTCTTCTCGCCGGCGGCATCGGCACCGCCGCCGCGCTTTTCGGAGCCCCTATCGCCGCCGCCGATGAGAATGGCGG
>JBFYOR010000185.1:0-6047 GCA_041303695.1 Mycobacterium sp.
CGGGTTCGTCGGGTTCGCGGTGATCTCCAAGGTGCCCAACACGTTGCACACCCCGCTGATGTCGGGCACCAACGCCATCCACGGCATCGTCGTGCTCGGTGCGTTGCTGGTGCTGGGCGACCTGCCGGCAGACGCGCACTGGGGGGTGCGGGCCATCGCCTTCGTCGCGCTGGTATTCGGCACTCTCAACGTGATCGGCGGCTTTCTGGTGACCGACCGAATGCTCGGCATGTTCAAGGGTAAGAAGAAGAAGGAGCTTCCGGCCGCCGCCGCGCAGAAGGGGCTCACCAAATGACCAATCTGGTTGCGGTGCTGTACATCCTGGCGTTCGCCATGTTCATCTACGGCCTGATGGGCCTGACCGGTCCCAAGACCGCCGTGCGGGGCAACTGGATCGCCGCCCTCGGTATGGGCATCGCCGTGGTAGCCACACTGATCAAGGTCCGCGACACTGCGGCAGTCAACTGGATTCTGATCGCCGCCGGTCTGGCGTTGGGCGTGATCCTCGGTGTCCCGCCGGCCAAGAAGACCAAGATGACGGCGATGCCGCAGCTGGTCGCCCTGTTCAACGGCGTCGGCGGTGGCACGGTGGCACTGATCGCCTGGGTCGAATTCATTGAGACCAAAGGCTTCTCACAGTTCAAGCCGGAGCAGACCCCGACCGTGACGTTGATCGTCGGATCGCTGTTCGCCGCGATCATCGGCTCGGTCTCGTTCTGGGGTTCGCTGGTCGCCTTCCTGAAGCTGCAGGAGTCGATCCCGAAGAACGTCGAGAAGAAACTGGTGGCGTCCGCCAAGATCTTCCAGGCGACCAACATCGTGCTGCTACTCGCTGCCGTCGCGGCGGCGGTGTACATCGGTCTGAACGCCGGCCTGTCGGTGTGGTGGATCGTGCTGGTGCTGGTGCTGGCCGGGTTGATGGGGTTGTTCGTGGTGTTCCCGATCGGCGGCGCCGATATGCCGGTGGTCATCTCGCTGCTCAACGCCTTGACCGGGTTATCCGCTGCGGCAGCCGGTCTGGCTCTCAACAACACCGCGATGATCGTCGCCGGAATGATCGTCGGGGCTTCCGGCTCGATCCTGACCAACCTGATGGCCGTCGCGATGAACCGGTCCATACCGGCGATCGTGTTCGGCTCCTTCGGCGGCGGTGACACCGCGGCCCTGGCCGGCGGAGCCGAGCAGGGCAGCGTCAAGGCGACCTCCGCCGCTGACGCCGCCATCCAGATGGCCTACGCCAACCAGGTGATCGTCGTTCCCGGCTACGGCCTTGCCGTCGCGCAGGCCCAGCATGCCGTCAAGGAGATGGCCGACCTCCTGGAGAGCAAGGGCGTCGAGGTCAAGTTCGCCATCCACCCGGTGGCCGGCCGGATGCCGGGGCATATGAATGTGCTGCTCGCCGAGGCCGACGTCGAATACGACGCGATGAAGGAAATGGACGATATCAACGGCGAATTCCCGCGTACCGACGTGACCATGGTGATCGGCGCCAACGACGTCACCAACCCGGCGGCCCGCAGCGATCCGTCCAGTCCGATCTTCGGGATGCCGATTCTCAATGTCGACCAGTCCCGGTCGGTGATCGTGCTGAAGCGGTCGATGTCCTCGGGCTATGCCGGGATCGACAACCCGTTGTTCGGCGCCGAGCAGACCTCGATGCTGTTCGGTGATGCCAAGAAGTCGGTCTCCGAGGTCATCGAGGAACTCAAGGCGCTGTAGCCGCCACCGCCGAGATCAACACCAGGGCTCTGTATCGCGAGAAAAACCAGCCCTCATGTCGATCTCGGCGTGCCGAGCAGCACGGTCTGCAACGCCGCGCGGAACTCGTCGGACAGCGGGGCCGGGCCGCCGTCGTCAAGCAGCACCAGCACCGTGTCGCACACCCCGATGCAGCGGCCGTCGATGAACAACCCGGTCGACGCCACATACGAGGTTCGGCCGATGCGACCCACGCCCGCGCCGGTCTGGATCAGCACCGGCCAGTGCGCCTCGGCCAGAAAGTGCACGGCGTTCTGCGAGGTGACCAGTCGCAGTCGTCGACCCCCCGCTCGGTAGGCGTCCGGTAGCAGTCGGCGGTTCATGGTGGCGCGGGCGTTCTCGTGCAGCGCCTCCAGGGCCAGATTGTTCAGATGCGCGTTGGCGTCCATATCGCCGTACCGCGCGGCGATCTCGTCGATGACCGGATAGGACTCCAGGCGAAGCCGTAGCGGGTCAGGACGCGGGGCGGTGGTCGTCCAGTCGGTCACAAGGTCTCCGAGCCTAGCTCGTTACTATCTGATGTGGGTTTCGACGGGCAGCCAGCGGACCGGGCCGGCATCGACCCGGAGTCGATGCGGGCCGGCATCGACCCGGACCGACTGGCGGTGACGCTGGCCGTTCTGGCCGAGCTGCATCACCTCCAGGACGACCACCCGGATTTCATCGCCGTCCGGCGCGCGACCGCCAGCATGTTCAAGTCGGTGAAGAAAGCACGCCGCGCCGAGAAGCGCGCTGAGATCGCCGACGCCGACCGCGCGGTGGTGGCCGCCACCGCGACCGGCGCCCCCGACCGCATCGATGATGAGACCCGCGGCATCCCGCTGTCGACATCGACGACCGCACCCAGTGCGGGCACCCTGCTGCGCTCGCGTGCGTGCTATGTCTGCAAAACGCATTACACCCGGGTCGACGCGTTTTATCACCAGCTGTGTCCGGAGTGCGCGCAGCTCAGTCACGCCAAGCGCGAGGCACGCACCGACCTGACCGGCAGGCGCGCTCTGCTCACCGGTGGCCGCGCGAAGATCGGCATGTACATCGCGTTGCGGCTGCTACGCGATGGTGCCCACACGACCATCACCACCCGGTTTCCCCGGGATGCCGTGCGCCGGTTCGCCCAACTGCCTGATGCGCCTGACTGGCTGCACCGGCTGCGGGTCGTCGGCATCGACCTGCGTGACCCGGCGCAGGTGGTCGGTCTGGCCGACGCCGTCGCGGCAGCCGGTCCACTCGACATCCTGATCAACAACGCCGCCCAGACCGTGCGCCGGACTCCCGGCGCCTACGCACCGCTGGCCGAGGCCGAACTCGCGCCGCTGCCCGACGGTCCGCTTCCGGAACTGCTGACCTTCGGCCATACCAACGACGCCCATCCGCAGGCACTGGCTGCCTCGGTTGCCAGTCATCCGATCCTTGCGGCCGCTGCCTCGCGCGCGGACGAGCTGACCGAGGCCGCCCTTGCCGCCGGATCGAGCTCGTTGGATCGGCTGGCCGCCGGCACCGCCATCGACGCCGGCGGACTCGTGCCCGACACCGACGATGTGAACAGCTGGACGCAGCATGTCCACGAGGTCGAGCCGCTGGAAATGCTCGAAGTGCAACTGGCCAATACGACCGCCCCCTTCCTGCTCATCAGCCGGCTGCGCCCGTCCCTGGCAGGCTCAGCGGCCCGACGGACCTACGTGGTCAACGTGTCGGCGATGGAGGGCGTGTTCTCCCGCCGCTACAAAGGGCCGGGGCATCCGCATACCAATATGGCCAAGGCCGCCCTCAATATGCTCACCCGGACCAGCGCCGGCGAGATGTTCGAGACCGACGGGATCCTGATGACCAGTGTCGACACCGGATGGATCACCGACGAGCGCCCGCACCCGACGAAGGTCCGCCTCGCCGAGGAGGGGTTCCACGCCCCTCTCGATCTCATCGACGGCGCGGCCCGGGTCTACGACCCGATCGTGCAGGGCGAGGCCGGAGTGGACCTGTACGGGGTGTTCCTCAAGGACTACCGCCCGGCGGACTGGTGATGTCCGTGCAGAAGGATCGCTGGGTCGAGCCGGTCACGCTCGAAGGCGGCCTCGTGCGCCTCGAGGCCCTCTCGCCCGACCATCTCGAGGACCTCGCCCGGGTGGCGTTCGAGGGTGATCTGTGGCGTTGGGTGGTGGTCCAGCCGGTAGACGTCACCGAACTCCGCGCCTGGCTGGAGAGCGCGCTCGCCGAGGCGGCGACCGGGGCGGAGGTGCCCTTCGCCACCATCGACCTGGCATCGGGCCGCGCCATCGGCAGCACCCGGTTCATGTCGATCGCGGCTGAGCATCGTCGCCTGGAGATCGGGTGGACGTGGATCGGGCTGGCATACCAGCGCAGCGGCGCGAACCGGGAGGCGAAGCTGCTTCAGCTGACGCACGCCTTCGAGACCCTCGGCGCGAACCGGGTCGAATTCAAGACCGACTCCATGAATCCGAAGGCGAATCCGGGTCTGCTCGGAATCGGCGCGAAGTTGGAGGGGACGTTCCGCAATCACATGGTCATGCCAGGCGGCCGAATCCGGCACTCGAACTATTACAGCGTGACCCGCGACGACTGGCCGGCGGTCAAGGCGACGCTGACCGGCCGCCGAACCTGATCAGACCGGCGGGTAGGTGGGCGTGCCGGTCCAGTCGGTGCCGCGCAGTGCCCACGGCAACCAGCTGAAGAAATACTCGATTTCGTCGGTCGCGTCGTAATCGGGATTCGGATCCATGTTCAAACCTCCATCGTGCGTTCCGACTGGCCAGAGTCTATCCCCCGGGACCCGGGCGGTAGGAGCGAACCTACGCATTGCCTAAACTGTCCAACCAGTTGATAGGGAGGACTGCATGCCACCGGAGAACAGTACGAGTCGGCGCGAAGAGTTGTTGGCCGTCGCCACCAAGCTGTTCGCGGCGCGCGGTTACCACGGCACCCGGATGGACGATGTGGCCGACGTGGTTGGTCTGAACAAGGCGACGGTCTATCACTACTACGCGAGCAAGTCGCTGATCCTGTTCGACATCTACCGTCGGGCCGCCGAGAACACCCTGGCCGCTGTGCACGACGATCCGTCGTGGACCGCCCGGGAGGCGCTTTATCAGTACACGGTGCGCCTGCTGACCAACATCGCGGAGAACCCGGAGGGTGCGGCGGTCTACTTCCAGGAGCAGCCCTATATCGCCGAGTGGTTCACCGACGAGCAGGTGGCCGAGGTCCGGGAGAAGGAAACCCAGGTCTACGAGCACGT
Organism: Mycobacterium sp.; assembly: GCA_041303695.1. GTDB lineage: Bacteria > Actinomycetota > Actinomycetes > Mycobacteriales > Mycobacteriaceae > Mycobacterium. Next base: position 5,012 of record JBFYOR010000185.1, read on the forward strand.
CGCCGGCCTGATCGACCGGGGAATCCTCAGCGGTGAATTCTTCGAGTGCGACTCGCACGTGGTGGCGTTGGGCTACATCGGAATGACGATGGGCGCCTACCGCTGGTTGCGTCCGGACGGCCGGCGAACCGCCACGGAGATCGCCGCGGAATTCTCCACCGCGCTGCTGCGCGGACTGATCCGCGATGAGGACACCCGGGTCCGGTCCCCGCTGGGGCAGGCACATCCGGCCGTGCCCGTCGGAAAGGCGCACGCCTGATGCCGCTGGTGAGCAAGACCCTCGAGGTCAACGCCGACGCGGCCGCGATCCTTCATATCGTCGCGGACTTCGAGTCCTACCCGCAGTGGAACGACGAGGTGACGGCCGTCTACATCCTGGCCCGCTATAACGACGGTCGACCCAGCCAGCTACGAATCGACACCGAGATCCAGGGCCATTCCGGCACCTATATCCAGGCCGTGTACTACCCGAGCCCCGCGCAGATCCAGACCGTGATGCAGCAGGGCGACCTGTTCGCCAAGCAGGAGCAGTTGTTCTCCGTCATCGAGATGGGCCCGCTGAGTCTGCTGACCGTCGACCTCGACGTCGAGACGTCCTTCGCGGCACCGGCCATGATGGTCAAGAAGCTCGTCAACGATGCGCTCGAACACCTCGCGAACAATCTCAAGGCGCGGTCCGAGCAGCTGTCCGGCCCGTAGTCAGGGGCCAACGGCGGCAACAAATTTCCCCGGATTGCGGCGTTTCGTGTCGCGTATTCGACGGAGTGTCGCAAGCTGGCTGAGATGGACGTGAGACGGACCTGAGATGGACGATGTGATGGAGACCGCCGGCGGGCCGCCCCACACCGAGCAGCCCTACCTTTCCCGCCGCCAGAACTGGGTCACCCAACTCGAGCGGCATGCCCTGATGCAACCCGGTGCCACGGCATTGAGGTTCGAAGGCCACACCACCACCTGGGCCGAACTCGCGCGCCGGGTCTCCGGTCTCGCCGGTGCGCTGTATCGACGGGGCGTCGGTGCCGGCGACCGGGTGATG
>JBFYOR010000186.1:0-3348 GCA_041303695.1 Mycobacterium sp.
CCTGTACGGCCGCCTCGAGGTCATCGTCGGCGAACGCCACCACATCGGCGTCGGTGCCGTCGCCGAGCACCACAGCCTGCTTCTCCAGTGCCCGCTTGAGCGCACCGAGGTCGTCCCGCAGGCGGGCGGCACGCTCGAAGTCGAGTTGTTCCGCCGCGGCGTTCATCTGCCGCTCCAGGTCACGGGCGAAGCGGTCCGTCCGGCCGGAGAGGAAGTCGCAGAAATTCACCACGATCCTCCGGTGTTCCTCGGCACTCACCCTTCCGACGCAGGGCGCCGAACACTTGTCGATATAGCCCAACAGGCATGGCCGCCCAATCTGGCTGTGCCGCTTGAATACTCCTGCCGAACAGGTGCGGGCGGGGAAGACCCGGGTCAACAGGTCGAGGGTCTCGCGGATCGCCCAGGCATGCGAGTACGGACCGAAGTAGCGCACCCCCTTGCGGCGCGGACCGCGGTAGACCGTCAGCCGCGGGTACTCCTCGTTGAGCGTCACCGCCAGCACCGGGTAGGACTTGTCATCGCGGTAGCGGACGTTGAACCTGGGATCGAACTCCTTGATCCAGTTGTATTCGAGCTGCAGCGCCTCGACTTCGGTACCAACCACCGTCCACTCGACCTTGGCCGCGGTGGTGACCATCTGGCGGGTCCGCGGGTGCAGGCCGGCAATATCGGCGAAGTAGGACGTCAGCCGGCTGCGCAGACTCTTCGCCTTGCCGACGTAGATGACCCGGCCGTGCGCATCGGAGAACCGGTAGACGCCCGGCTCGACGGGAATCGACCCGGGCGCCGGGCGGTACGTCGCGGGATCGGGCACATGCCCAGGCTAGTCCGGCCGGTAGCGGGCCATCATGTCGCGCACGGTGTCCATCGCCTCCACCGCGTGCTCGCCGTCGATCGACTGGATGGCCACCACCGGCACGTACTCGTTCGCCGGTAGGTCGATCCGGGCCCACCGCCGGCCGGGCGGGAACGAGAAGTCCACCACCTCGCTCCAGGGAATGACCCGGTATTCCAGCAGAGTCCGCACCGCCAGCCCGGTCGGTCCGGCCTTCAGCCGCGGCCGCACCAGCAGCAACACCGCGCCTGCCAGCAGCAGCGCCAGTCCGCCCATCGCGACCTGGTCGGCGGTTCGCAGGATCGCACCGGAGGACCTGTTGTTGAGCACCGCGACGATGAGTCCGGCCACCGCGATCACCGCGGCCACGCCGATGGCGATGCGCGACATCCTCCGGGGCCGGAACACCGCCTCCCAGGAACCGTCGGTCATGACGTGCGCAACTGACGCAGCGTCAGGGCGGTGGACAGCGCCGCGGCGGTAGCCTGGGCACCCTTGTCCTCCGCCGAGTCGGGCAACCCGGCCCGGTCCAGCGCCTGCTGTTCGTTCTCAGTGGTCAGCACACCGTTGGCTACCGGAGTACCGGCATCCAGCGAAACCCGGGTCAACCCCTGAGTGACCGCATCGCAGACGTAGTCGAAATGTGGTGTCTCACCGCGGATCACAACTCCCAGCGCCACCACGGCATCGTGGTTGCCGGCGAGTTGCTGCGCGACGACCGGGATCTCGATCGCCCCGTGCACCCGCACGACGGTGGGATTGCCGATACCGCAGTCCTGCGCCACCCGCCGGGATCCGTCCAGCAGCGCCTCGCAGATCCGGCCGTGCCAGGTACTCGCCACAATGGCGAGGGTGAGACCGGAGGCGTCCATCTCCGGGACGGCCGGAACCCCGGCTCCCCCGCTCACGACGCGCCGCCGAGATCGCCGGGCAGCGGGCCGGCATCGTCGTAGTCCTCCAGCCCCGTCAGGTCGTGCCCCATCCGGTCCCGCTTGGTCAGTAGGTAGCGGATGTTCTCGGCGTTGACCCGGGCCGGCAGCGGGACCCGTTCGATGATCTGCAGTCCGTAGCCGTCCAGCCCGACGCGCTTGGCCGGGTTGTTGGTCAGCAGTCGCATGGACCGGACCCCGAGGTCGACCAGAATCTGTGCGCCGATCCCGTAGTCGCGGGCGTCGGCGGGCAGTCCGAGTTCGAGATTGGCCTCGACGGTGTCCGCGCCGGCGTCCTGAAGCTGATAGGCCTGCAGTTTGTGCATGAGGCCGATACCGCGGCCTTCGTGTCCGCGCATATAGAGCACAACGCCGCGGTCCTCAGCGGCGACCATGCCGATCGCAGCGTCCAGTTGCGGGCCGCAGTCGCAGCGGCGGGACCCGAACACGTCGCCGGTCAGACATTCAGAATGCACCCGGACCAGGACGTCGTGCCCATCGTTCTCCGGTCCGGCGATATCGCCGCGGACCAGGGCGACGTGCTCGACCTGGTCGTAGATGTTGGTGTAGCCGACCGCGCGGAACTCGCCGTGGCGGGTCGGGATCCGCGCCTCGGCGACGCGCTCCACGAGCTTCTCGTGCTTGCGCCGGTACTCGATCAGGTCCGCGATGGAGATCAAGGCCAGATTGTGATCGTCGGCGAAGACCCGCAACTCGTCGGTCTGGGCCATCGCGCCCTCGTCCTTCTGACTGACGATCTCGCAGATGGCGCCGGCCGGCTGCAGGCCCGCCATCCGGGCCAGGTCCACGGCCGCCTCGGTGTGGCCGGGACGGCGCAGCACCCCGCCGTCCTTGGCCCGCAGCGGCACCACGTGACCCGGCTTGGTGAAGTTCTCCGCGATGCTCGTCGGGTCGGCCAGCAGCCGCATGGTGGTCGCCCGGTCCGACGCCGAGATCCCGGTGCCGACACCGTCCCGGGCATCGACGGTGACGGTGTAGGCGGTGCCGTGCTTGTCCTGGTTGACCGCGTACATCGGCAACAGGCCCAACCGATCGCAGATCTCCCCGTCCAGCGGTACGCACAGGTAGCCGGAGGTGTAGCGGACCATGAACGCCACCAGCTCCGGGGTCGCCATCTCAGCGGCGAAGATGAGGTCGCCCTCGTTCTCGCGGTCCTCATCGTCGATAACTACGACGGCCTTACCCGCTGCGATGTCGGCGACCGCCCGTTCGACGGTGTCCAGTCTCGTCATCGTTGCCGCCTGCCCTTTGCCGCGCAGAACCCGCGAAGGCCCTGGTCGAGGTGTCCCGGTGGACTCCCTGGTGATCGTGCTGCACATAGTATGAACCACCGCTGGTGGCCTGATTTCGCCCGCCGCCAACCCCGGATCAGGCCCTAGTAATTTGACGTTCACCCGTCAAACCGCGATACCCGGGAATAAGCTCGCGTCGTGCTTTCGCAGGCTAGAGCAGCGGCGACACGGCGCCGGATCATGGACGCCGCGGTTGAGCTTTTCGAGGGTGCCGGTTTCAGCGGGACGAATCTGAACCAGATCATCCGAAGGGCCCGGGTAACCCCCG
>JBFYOR010000187.1:0-5073 GCA_041303695.1 Mycobacterium sp.
CCGTGGTAGGTCTCGGCGACGAACCGTTCCGCGACCGGATCCCCGGCGCTCAGTCCGGCCTTGAAGGCCGCGGCGATGTCATCGGCGGGGAACAGGTCGATCCTGGTCAGGCGCAACACCCGGTCCCGAAGTCGCGCGTGGGAAGTATCCGTGCGGGCCTCGGGGTACCGGAACGCGGCCGGGACCGTCACTGGTGCGTCAAGGGTCAAGATCTGTGGTCAGAAAGCGCCGGGCGCACGAACCACCAGTGGAACAGCCGGGAAGGCTGCTGCCAGCTCAGAGCGGCACCTGCGCAACGCGGCGGTGCCGTAGCCCTTCTTGCGGTGTTCCGGGTGGATCCAGATCCGGACGTTCACCTCGCCGCCGGCGAGTTCGCCGAACACCATCCCGACTTTGTCATCACCGTCGAAGGCCACGAACCAGGCGGCCTCCTCGGCACGCAGGCGGTCGCGCGCGGAGCGGATTTCGTCCTCCAGGCTGCCCGCCGGTGAGCCCGAACCGTCGCCGGCCGCACCCACCTCCTCGGTGCGGGTGGCGAAGATGTCACGATCGGAATCATCGGAGAAAGGCCTCAGCCGCAGGCTGTCGTCCGCGCTGGCCGGGCGCTCGCCGGCGGTGAAACTCAGCTGGCTGTTGAGGTCGTCGAGTTCGGCGGCGATCCGACGCCGGGACTCCGTGGTGAACTGGTCCAGACGCATTCCCATCAGCGCCTCACTGCCGACCCTGGGGGTCCCCAGCAGTTCGGTGACGGCGTCGATCGCCGCCCCGCGGTCGGCGGATTCGACGATGGCGTCGACCAGCTCGTGTCGGCGCTCCAGGGCGGTCAGCAGGGCATCGGCGATGGCACGTCGGGTGACGGCACGGTCCTGATCGGTCATGCCACAAGCCTAGACCCGGACAGTGCCGCCGCGCAGGCTCGCACGCCGGTAAACAGCCCCGCCCGCCCGCGCATCGGCTCTGCCAAGGTGGTTCACCGGCTCTGCCAAGATATGTCACCGTGGCGAAGACCTTGCTGAAGATCTTCGCCGTGGTGCTGCTGCTGCTGTGCGCCGGCGACTACCGGGTTGTCAACCGGCCGCAGTCGCCGGCCGGCCAGGACATCGAGTTGGCCGCGGGCTGGACGTTGACATCGGCGACCGGCCTGCCCGCCGGCGGCACGGCGATCTCATCCGCGGGCTATGACGATGCGGCCTGGACGCCGGTGCGCGAGATGCCCGGCACCGTCCTGGAGATCCTGCAGGACGCCGGGGTGTACCCGAACCTCTACTACGGCACCAACCTGCTCACCGAGGTTCCGCAGGACCTGTACCGGCAGGACTGGTGGTACCGCACCACCTTCGCCGCCCCGGCCGGCTATCAGACTTACTTGCTGGCCTTTCCCGGCATCAACTACCGGGCCGAGATCTGGCTCAACGGCCAGCGCCTCGCCGACAGCCGTCAGATCGTCGGCATGTACGTGGATCACCAACTCGATGTCACACCGTGGATCACCGCCGGCGCGCCGAACACCCTGGCGGTCAGGGTGACCCCCGAACGGGCGATCCAGGACATCGACGGTGTCGAGTTGGCCGACAGCTGGTGGGACTGGATCAACTGGCGCTACCTGGGCTACCGCGACCCGGACGGGGGTCCGGCCGTCGGCCCCTCGTTCGTCGCCGACCGCAATGCCGGGATCTGGAAACCGGTGCGGCTGAAAGCATTCGGTGCGGTCGGGATCGGGTCGGCGACGGTCAACACGCAACTGCCACTGCCCGGCACCGACAGCGCGCGACTGACGGTGTACGCGGATGTCCGCAATTATTCGGCCGCGCCGGTTCGCGGTGTGCTGCGCGCCACCGTCACCCGGGACGGCAAGGAGCCGATCCGAGTCGACCAGGTGGTGTCGTTGAAGCCCGGCGAGGAACGCGAAGTCGCCTTCACCCCTGAGGAATTCAGCCGTCTCACCGTCAGCAACCCCGACCTGTGGTGGCCCTACACCATGGGCCGGCCAGACCTCTATGACCTGAAGCTGGATTTCCTGCAGAACCGCACACCCAGCGCAAGTTCGGCCCTGAGATTCGGTATTCGCACCGTCGAGGCACAGCGCGACTCCGACGAGAGCCTGGCCGGACCGGGCGGCGGCGGGAACTTCTACCTCAAGATCAATGGCCGCGACGTCCTGGTGCGCGGTGCCACCTACTCCCCGGATCTGCTGTTCTCCTATGACCCGGACCGCGACGCGGCCATCCTCGGCTATGCCAGGGATCTCGGGCTCAATCTGCTGCGACTGGAGTCCAAGATCGCCTCGACCCGCTTCGTCGAGATGGCCGACGAGATGGGCATCCCACTGATGTACGGCTGGATGTGTTGCAACCAGTGGGAGCGCTGGGCGCAGTGGGACGATGAGGACCGCCGGGTGGCGCAGGCCAGCCTGCGCTCGCAGATCGCCATGTTGCGTTCCCACCCCTCGGTGGTCATGTGGGCCAACGCCAGCGACGGCCGGCCCCCAGACGCGGTACGCCAGGCCTACCACCGCATCCTCGAAGACCTGCACTGGCCCAACGCCGTCGTCGACACGGTCTCCGCGCTCGCCCGCGACGGCGCCGGCAAGCGAGTGTGGGACGGCATCCAGATGTCCGGTCCCTACAGTTGGCGCCCGCCGTCGTACTGGTTCGCCGGCCGCTACCCGGCCGCCCGCGGGTCCAGCGCCGAGCAGGGCGACAACGAACACATTCCGCCCTATGCCAGCCTGCGCCGGTTCATTCCGCCGGACAAACTGTGGCCGATCAACGACACCTGGTACTTCCACGCCGGCTCCGACCCGCAGAACTCCACCCTGACCAACATCCGGCGGGTGATCGACCGGCGTTACGGGCAGTCCAGCAGCGCGCAGATGTTCGCCGACAAGGCCCAACTCGCGCACTACGAGTCCACCCGCGCGCAGTTCGAGTCCTTCGCCGCCAACGGCTGGGACAGCCACAAGATGACGGTCTACTGGATGCTCAACAGTCACTGGCCGTCGTTCTTCGGCAACATCTTCGATTACTACCTGCGGCCCGGCGGCGCCTACTACGGCGCCAAGAAGGGTCTTCGGCCGCTATCGGTGGTCTTCGACTCCTACGCCACCGGCGATGGCAGCCAGGCGCGGGTGACGGTGGTCAACCAGAGCCCGGAGGCGGTGGCGGACCTTCGGGTTCGGGTCCGCACCTACGACCTGTCCGGCAAGCTGCGCGACGATCGCTCGGCCGACGGGATCTCGGTGGACTCCGGCGGGGCCGCTCCGGCCGTGACGCTACCGCCCGGCCCGGCCGACTCACCGGTGTTCTTCGTCCGGTGCGAACTGCTCGACGCCGACGGCGCGGTACTGACCGAGAACGTCTACTGGCAGTCCCAGCAACCCGATGACGTCGGTCCCCCGGCCAACGACACCGCGTTCGACTCCCGGCAGATCAGCTGGGCGGACATGACCGCCCTGAACGTCATCGCCAAGCCCCGCCTGGAGATCTCGGCGAGTCGCGACGCAGCCGGACCTGACGGGGTCAGGATCCGGCTGCACAACCCGACACCCGCTATCGCGTTCTTTCAGCGGGCCGAACTGCTCACCGCACCCGACGGCGACGAGATTCTGCCGATCACCTACGACGACAACTATGTGACGGTGTTTCCCGGCGAGACAGTCGAGGTCCACGGCCGGGTGCCCACGGCAGGGCCTACCCCCGACTGGGTGCGGGTCACCGGCTACGGCGGCGAACCGGTGATCGTCGCCGTGCGCTGAGACACAGGCCGAGGGGGCCCACCGGACGGGTCGATTGGCCTACATTCGTTGGGGCGGCACCGAGCCGCCCAAACCCGACTTATGAGCCCCGACATTCCGAAGGGACGCCGATAGTGCTGGAGCACGCGCTCGTCGTGGCTGCCGCTCTGGCCAGTGCGGTGTTCCTGGCGGTCGGAATCGTGGTGCGCCAGCGGGCCACCCTGGATGTTCCGGAGGACCAGGGCGTCAGCACCATGATGGTGGCCACCCTGGTGCGCCGCCCGCTGTGGTGGGCCGGTACCGGGGCAGCCGTGACCGGTTACGTGTTCCAGGCGATCGCACTGGCCTTCGGGTCACTGCTGCTGGTGGCCCCACTGCTGGTGTCCGCGTTGTTGTTCGCCCTGCCACTCAGCGCACGACTGGCCGGCCGCCGGGTCACCCGGGTGGAGTGGACCTGGGCGGTCGTTCTCACCCTGGCGCTGGCGGTGTTCGTCGCGTTGGCCCGCGCCGCCCCCGGCGACTACCGGGGTTCCGAGCGACCCGCCGTGGTGGTGGCCGCCGTCGCCCTCGCCGCCGCCGTCGGCACCGTTCCGGTAGCCATCCGGCTGGCGGGCTGGCGGCGGGCCTTGCTGCTCGGCACCGCGGTGGGCGTGCTGTTCGGAGTGGTGGCGGTGCTGACCAAGATCGTGATGAACACCGTGACCGAGGGCAACGCGGTCCGGTTGCTGACATCACCGATCGGCTACGTGCTGGCCCTGGTCGGGGTGATCGCCACCCTGCTGCAACAGTCGGCGTTCCACGCCGGCTCACTGCGGGCCTCGGTGCCGGCGATGCTCGTTCTCGAGCCCGTCGTGGCGGTGCTACTCGGCCAGGTCATTCTCGGCGAGCACCTGACCGCGAATACACCGACCGCCATCGTCCTCGGCATCACCCTCGCCACCATGGCCGCCGCCACCATTGCCCTCGGCCGCGACGAAGGGGCCTACGAAGAGGTCCTGGAGGCTGAGTTGGCCACCCGGGCGGGGCCCCCGGCGATATGACCCCGGCCCCCGACCCGCTCGCCCAGATCGCGGCCGGCCCGGCCGGCCCGGCCGTCGGAGCGTTCTTCGACCTGGACGGCACCCTGGTCGCTGGCTTCACCGCGGCCGCCCACGCCAGCGACCGGCTGCGCCGCGGGCAGGCCCGCATCGGCGAGGTACTCGGCGTCGTCGAGGCCTCACTGCGCTACAAACTGGGCCGGATGCAGTTCGAGAGGCTGCTGATGCGGGCCGCCGGGTATCTGCGCGGTGATTCGCTGTCCGAACTCGACGCGGCCGGAGAGCGGGTGTTCGCCGAGCAGG